>NZ_SORO01000002.1:300000-412610 GCF_004368965.1 Leptospira meyeri
TTTGGATTTTTTATAGCAAACTGAATGTATACCAATCCCAATTTTACAAAATAATCATCAGGATTTCCTGAAACTTGAGGAACCTTCTTTTGTAGGGAACCAAGTCGATCAAATCCAATCGAAGATAAAATTTCCAAAACTTCTTCTTTATCCTGGAAATGCCTATAAACAGCTGCATGAGAAACTCCAGAAAGAGTTGCTACTTCTCGGAGAGAAAACTCAGAGGCACCCTTTTTTTGTAACAATTTATGGCAAGATTTTATGATAGAGTTTTTTAAATCTCCGTGGTGATAAGAAGACCGGCGCACTGTCTAATTTTTAAAAATAAGTTACCAGTGGCAACATTTTTATTGAACTATATTCGCTGGATGTTACTAGTGGTAACATATGGAGGTTGTTTTATGCAAACACTTACAACCGAAGAAACCCAAAAAATTTTAGAAGACATGACAATCAACTTTAATCATGGCGGAAGAAAAATCACGGTCCCACCGCCAATATTTCTCGCAATGAAAGCGGAAATTCTTTCCTACACCAAAGGGAAAAGCATAACGGTGGCTTTCCCTGTTTCAGAAGAACAAACTAATCCAATGGGAATGATGCAGGGAGGGGTCATCGCTGCAGCATTTGACAATGCATTTGGACCACTGAGTTATTTAGTGGCAAAACGTCCGACAACGACAATAGATATGAATATTCAATACATTCGGGGAGTCGCTGTGGACCAACGTGTCATTGTCAAGGCATCCGTTGAAGCAAAAGGATTTTCAACCATTCATATGATAGGGGAAATGCGTACGGAAAAAGATAAACTTTTGGCTACAGCAACAACCAATCTTTTGATTTTGAAAATTCCGGGAGGAGGGGAGTAGGATTTAATCTTTGTAGTCGTATCTTTCTAAAACCATTTCAATGATCGTTGGCGTACAAGTTGTTGTATCATTGAAATGTTGGCTCATAATGACTCCATGTAGGAAGGTTTTGATTAGAATCATTTCCTTGTCCGGTTCTTTGATTCCATAGGACCGGAAACGTTCTCGCATCGCTTCTTTGAATGGGGCAAATCGTCTTTCCACATTTTCTAGCATTTTTTTCGAAAGTGAGACGGATCCAGGTTGGAAAAGACATACAGAAATTAAAACCATGGTTTTTCTTTCTTCTTTTGCAAATTGAATGGAACGATTAAAAAATTCCCTAACATATTCCTTTGCCGAAAGATTAGGGGGAATATTGCTGTAAAATTTTTCCTGTTTTGCTAGGTGGGAATCGATGATTTGTTCAAAAATTTGGTTTTTGCTCTTAAAATAGTTATAAGCAAGGCCCTTGGAAATTTTTGCATGGTTTGCGATCATTTCCATGGTGGTTTGAGAGAACCCATGTTTTGCGAACAAAACTATTGCAGAGGCAAGAATCCTTTCTATGGACTTCTCCCTAGCTTGCTGTTTTTTGTTCTCCGATTTTTGCGATGACTGAATGGGCACTGACTTCACCGTTCTGGTTTATTCGAATTTCGCAAACACTTTTTAATCCCAATTTGGAGAGAAAGAAGGTTTAGAATTCACTTGGAAGACTTGAGGCCATCCAGTTTTTGGTCTGTATGAGTTCATTTGCATCCGTAACAGTACTAAAACCAGCCAATATCTATTTTAATGGAAACGTTACCAGTCGGACGGTCCTATTTCCTAATGGGGAAAAGAAAACCTTGGGAATCATGATGCCCGGGGATTATGAATTTGGAACCGACCAAAAAGAAATTATGGAAATCCAATCGGGAAAACTTTCGGTTCTATTGCCAGGATCCGAAACATGGCTTCAAATCGATGGTCAATCCGTATTTGAAGTCCCTGCAGGATCCAAGTTCAAATTGAAAATTGAAACTGTAACAGACTATTGTTGCTCTTACGTTTGATCCACAATTTCCGCTGTTGGGGCATTGTTCTTTACTGAATTGATGCCGCTTTCGCAAGCTTGTTTTGAAGAATAACCTTCGCTAGATGCGATGATTTCTCCATTGGCAGCTTTTAGGCGGAAACGGAATTCTCCTGCTTTGTCTTTGTAAATTTCAAATTTTGCTGACATAAATCTATCTCCTTGATTTGCCAAAACTATCGTTTGTTTGGAGATTTTGGCAATACGTTTTCTCCCTAGATTCGATTTTGAATTCCAGTTGATCCCATCATTTCAAACACTGTCCTAAGAACCCTTACAGTCCCATGATCCCCGTTCGCAGAATTAATTTATTTCTATTTTTATTGGTTTTTATTTCCTGCGGTAACAAGTTTCCGGAACGTCCTCCCATCCAATTTACCTTCCAATCCAAAACGACAGAACAGATATTTATGGGAGAGGTTCTTTGGTCTGAGGTCCACGAAATGAAGTATCATTTTGGATATTGGAAACCATCAGTCTGGGTAAAATTTAATCTGGTGAATCCGGAAGAATCCACAAAGGACTATATTTTGGAATTGGAATCTCCTTGGGTTGACTCCCTTATATTGGTTTGGAAAGAAAAAGGAAAAGTGGTTGAGAAACGATTTGATGGCTCTGCCGCTTTTGCTTCAAGAGAATTGCAACACAGAAATCCAACTTACCAATTGACGTTGGATCCTTTGGAAACAAGAACCATTTACGCTAATATAAAAAATTCAGGGATACTAAACGCTCCATTTCGCATTTGGGGGATAAATTCTTTTTTTGATAGGATTGAAAGGGATTATGTTGCAAACGGAATTTATTTTGGGATCATATTTGCGCTTCTATTATATAATCTATTAATTTACGTTAGTGTAAGGGAAAGAGCCTATGTTTATTATTGTTTGTATCTGACAACTTTAGGAATCAATTATTCCTTACTGGGTGGGTTTTTTAAACAGTTATTGGTTCCCGACTTAACCATGTCCATTAAACCTTATCTATATGTTTCCGTGAATGCTTCTTTGACCTTTGTGGGTTTGTTTTCTCTCTCCTTTCTGAATCTAAAAAAAGTCAATCCTTGGTTGGACCAGGTCATTCGGTTTAGTGTGCTGGCCTTTGGATTTTTGTCGATACTTGCCTTTTTTCTCCCGCACAATTGGATGGAAGTATCTTTTATTTATACTTTCCCTTATATGTTTTTACTGCTTATGTCTGCAGGGGCTTATTCCTACATAAAAGGAGTAAAGTCATCTTTATTTTTTCTTTTGGCATGGTTTACTTTATTTGTCGGAGTCATTGTTGATTCTTTAACAAAGGCTTCTCTTATTCCTTTTTCTACATTTGGTCGGTATGGAGTTCAGATTGGAACAGCTTTTGAAGTGATTTTATTCTCCTTGGCTTTGGGTCGTCGACTGCGTTTTTTATTAGAGGAAAACCTTGTCGCTAAAAATCAGCTAACAACGATTAAGAAAGATTTAGAAACAGCAAGAAAAATTCAAATGAGGATTCTTCCTGACCAATTGCCAGCGAATCAAAACCTGGCCATGATGGTTTCTTATTTTCCCCTTTATGATGTAGGTGGAGATTTTTACGACTTTTTTGAATTCAACGATGGTTTGGGTTTAGTCATTGCTGATGTGACTGGTCATGGGGTGAGTGCAGCATTAGATTCATCTACCGTCAAGATAGCATTTCGGAATGCCAAGGAATATAACAAGTCTCCTAAAGAGTTGATCGGAGCAATGAATCGTTTTTTATGTACAAGCCTACATGCTCGTTTTGTCAGTGCCGCATATCTCTATGTCGATTATGAAAAAAAGAAATTGAGTTTTAGCTCTGCGGGAAACCCTCCTTTTGTTGTCATTCGAAATGGAGAAATAGAATCATTCGAATGTCCTGGTCTTTTGCTAGGTGTCCGCCCTGATTATCAATATGAGGAACAAGAAATTGGATTGCAGGAGGGAGATCGAATTTTGGTATTTACGGACGGATTGTACGAAAATTTAAAACCAGACGAAGAACCAGAGTCCATTTTGTTTCCAGAAATTTTGCCAATTATTGGATATTCTCAAGAGTTGTTCCATCAAAATCTTTTGAATCGACTTTCTCGCATGAGGAAAGTTTCTAGAGACGACATCACTCTCATTTCTCTGGATATCACTTGAAAATAATGTGATTACCAGAATATAGTTTGTTTCCAATTTAAATAATTCTTGCATAAATTGTTATTTTTTGTGCAATAACCTGCTAACGAATGTCCACAACCGATTTTTATTTCAATGCATTAAAGAGTAATCGTTTCTACATATGGGTTTTATTTTTCTGTTTTTTGCCTTTGGTTCTTGTTGGTACTTTTCCTGAATACTTTTATAGAGAGTTCGAAATTGAATTCTTTTTAGTATTTCATAATGTTACTGAAATATTTAGCGTCATAGTTTCGTTTTCCATTTTTGGCTTAGGATATTATTCCAATTCTCAGAGTCGTAATGCTCACACCTTATTTCTCGGTGTTGGATTTCTTGCGGTTGGCCTTATTGATTTTATGCATACCTTGGGTTATAAAGGGATGCCCGATTTTGTGACTCCAAATTCTGGTAATAAATCTTCTCAGTTTTGGATTTTTTCTCGTATGGTTACCGCACTCGTGTTGCTTTGTGCCATTTATATAAAACCTAATACGAAGTACAAACTAGTAAAGGAAAGGGTTCTTGTTTTATTTGCCTTTCTTATTGTTGGTGTTATATTTCTTTTAGTTATTTTTTTTAACGAATGGATACCGGATACTTACATACAAGGACAGGGTTTAACTCCATTCAAAAAAAATGCAGAGTTTCTGATCATTGGAATTCTATTTTTCTCCCTTCTCCTTTACCGCAAGGCCAGTTTTTATAGCTCCAGAAGACAGTTACAATATTATCTATCAGCATTTGTAGTTTGTATTTTTAGTGAAATAGTCTTTGCTTTCTATACGAGTGTATATGATGTTTATAATGTTGTAGGCCATCTATATAAAATTGTAGCCTTTTATTTAATATATAAAGCAGTTTTCATAGCGGCAATCAATGATCCTTATGAGAAGCTGATCGAAACGAACCAACTTCTTTTTAAGGAAATTGAAGAAAATAAAACTTATTCGGAAATGATCAAAAAATCCTTGCGTGAAAAGGAGAATCTAATCGCAGAAATTTTTCATAGAACGAAAAATTCCATTCAATTAGTTCGTTCGATTTTAATGATTCAAGCTTCTGATTTTCCGGATGATAAGAATATCCAATCAATAGTCGAAGATACTTCGATAAAAATCCAGACAATGTCCCTGGTCCATGATCACTTGTATGCCAATCAGGATTTAAGTGAGATCAAGGTATCTGCTTATTTAGAGTCCTTAGCTGAGATGGTCAGGCAGGCATACCCTCCCGTTGGAACAGAAGTAAAAATCAACTTTCAAATTGGAGAAGGTTCTTTGCTTTTGGATACTGCCGTCCCACTTGGACTTATTTTTACGGAGATACTATCCAATAGTTTTAAATATGCCTTTCGTAATATGAGGTTAGGTGAAGTTTTTATACGGTTTTCTTTTGAAGGGAATATTTGTCATTTTGAATATAACGACAATGGTGTTGGGCTACCTGATGGATTTAATTTGGAAAAACAGAAAAAGTTAGGATTAAGTTTGGCAAAGATTATTGCAGAAAAACAAATGGGGGGAACCTTGAGTATCGATGGTACCCAAGGTTTCCAACTGAAACTTAACTTCCCTAGCGATTTATATAAGAGAAGGGTCTAACTCCTTATTAGTTTTACTTAAGTATTCTCTAGTTAAGTGAAACCAGGTTTCTGATTGTGGAATCCCTGGTTTTCTTTTTCCAAACATTTGCAGGATCAAGTTGCCTTCATTATCAAAAACTTCCACTGAAGTGACAAGTCCGTCTTTTGTAGGTTTATCAACAATCCAAACTGATTCTATGAGATCTGTTCTTAAATGCAGATTGAATTCAGGGTCAAGAATATTGAACCAAGGTCCCATGGACTCTAGTTTTTGTATTTTCCCTGTATGGATTTGAATCATTCCCGGATTACCAACAAAAATCATAATCTCCATTTCCAGTTTGCTTGTTTTTACCATTAGGTTTAAAAAATCATTTGTTAAAATTTGAAAAGCAAATTTCCCTTTGGCTGCTTTCAGTGAAAATTCTCTCGAGTAGTTGAATCTGCGGATCAAAGAAAAAAAATCATGAGTGTCTTCGAGTTGACTCCAAGCTTTTAGAAACTCTGGAATCTCTTTAGGATCGTTGGTTTCAAGTTTAATGATTGTTTCGGTAGATGGTTTTGTAAAGGATTGGGCTTCATCTACAAATTGGGCTATTGTTTGTTTCCATCCATCTTGTTCTGACTTTTCTGTTTGATAAATTTTATGCACTGCCTCACCTTTAGTGTCAAAAAACTGGAAACTACACATTGGATTATTTTCTCTAGGTTCTTCTACATAAAACCCATACTTCCAATCTTTTAAGAAAATTCGTAAATCAATATCGTCTCCTACTGCGAGAGCAGTTTGTCCATTAACGGAAATGTTTTTGTAAACTCCCTTCCTTTCGTGTACACAAGACTCGTTTCTTGTTAATGCCATCACATAGCCAAGATTTGGTGTATTCAGCAAAAAATTTGCCCAATCAGGTTTCAAAAGTTTCACTGATGGACCAAGTTTTGTGGCAAGAAGTTCCGCTTCACTTACTTTTAGATGTTTGGCAGCATCTCTAATCCTAAGTTTGGGCATCTCTTTAATTAGATTTTCCCATTGTTGTTTTAAGTTTTCATTCATATTGTATCTCCTATGATTTCTGGAATGATAAAGTTTCCTTCTGGTGATGTGATGATCCGTGCTTTCATACCGAATGCGGTATCTAAATTTTCTACAGTAAGAACCTCTTTGGGTGTGCCCGACTTGATAATTTTTCCTTTGTGTAGTAAAGTGATGGTATCTGCATATAGAGCGGCTAAATTCAAATCGTGCAGAATCATAAAAATCGCGTAACCTTGGTTTGCCATATGGCGACAAACATTTAAGGTTTTGTATTGATTGGGAATGTCTAAAGCTGATACTGGCTCATCAAGAAAGATGTACCGAGGTGGTGTTTCCCAGGCTTGCGCTAAGATTCTGCCAAAGTTGATTTTTTGTCTTTCTCCACCAGAGAGAGTGGAGTAGTTTTGTTCTTTTTTGTCTAAGGAATTTGTGATCTTTAAACAAGTGTGAACAATTTCTTTGTCTCTCTTTACGTTTTTTCCATGAGGGTGTCGTCCAAGTTCGATTACTTCCTCGGAGGTAATTGGAAAAGTAATCGCAGTTTCTTGGGTAAGGACAGCTCTTCTTTTTGCAAGTTCGCTCTTGGAATAATTTTTTATATCCATTCCGTCCAAATAAACATTCCCTTGTTGTGGGTTTAGGTCACCACATAACGCATGGAAAAGAGTGGATTTTCCCGCTCCATTTCTTCCTATCAGAACATGAAGTTGTCCTGGAACGATTTCTAATTCTACTTTGGTGAGAATTTGTTTTGAACCAATCTGGTAATGTAAGTCAATTGCTTCGATTGTCATACAAGAGGCATCCTTTTGCGAATCAAACTCAGAAAAAATGGAGATCCAAGAAGTGCAGTAGCGATCCCAACGGGAATTTCGGAAGGAGCAATGACGACCCGACAGATCCCATCTGCAAAACATAACAAGCCACCACCTAGTATGTATGAGGTGAAAAGTAGGTACCGATAGTCCTGGCCTATTGCTAGGCGGACAATATGGGGAACAGCGAGGCCAACAAAACCAATATTACCTACCAGTGAGATGCAAGTTCCCGTACTCACTCCGATGAAGAGAATTGTAATGGTTTTTAATAGCTCGGTAGAAATTCCAAGGTGATTTGCTTCTCTCTCGCCTAGTATAAAAACGTTTAACTGATTTGCGATAAATGGACTTACGGCGATCGGGAAAATTAAGAAAAGGGAAAATGATTTTAAGTTCGACCAAGAACTTCCACCTAGGCTTCCCATATTCCAAAGAGATAGGTTTCTTAGTTGGGACTCATTTGCAATGTAACTTAAAATTCCGATGGCAGAATAACAAATTGCGTTTACTGCTATTCCGGATAAAAGTAAGGAAAAAATATCGGTTCTTCCTTTTGATTTTGCGAAAAAGAAAATTAAAAAGGAAGATAGGATCCCTCCTATAAAAGAGAATAAAACAACACTCCATATAGAATGTAAAAATGAAAAAGAGGCTCCAAGGACGATCGCAATAGCGGCAAACAAAGAACATCCTGCTGTGATTCCAATGAGGCCTGGGTCGATGATTGGGTTTCGAAAAAGTCCTTGTGCTAAAGATCCAGACCATGCTAAGGAACCTCCGACCATCAGGCCAAGAAGGATCCGAGGAATTCTGAGTTCAAAAAAAACTCGTGATTCTAAACTATTTTTTTGAAGGACATTCTCTAGGTTGATGTTCATGGCTCCAAGCAACGATGATAGAATAGCGGAAAGAATCGTAAAAATTGTGCAACCAAAGATGAAGATAGTTTTTTTCTTCATTCTATTTGTTTCCATTTTTCATTCAAAGTTTTTAATGCAAAAGGCAACCTTGGACCAAAACCTAATAAAAGGAGGTCGTCTACAACGATTAGGTTCTTTTCTTTTCCTGCTCGCGTAAATTCCATTCCGTTGATTTCCCAAATTGCTTTTTCTCCTCCAAATCCTAAGGCAGACTTTTCTGGCATAAGAATGATGTCAGGGTTTGCTTTTGCAAGAGCTTCACTTGTAATAGGTTTGTATTCGGAAAATTCATTGATTGCATTTGTCGCACCAGATAGATGGATCATTGCATGAGCTGCAGTTCCTGTTCCTGAAATAAAAATAGAACTCGGGTTTCTTGAATATATAAAGAGAACCTTTACTTTTGTTTTTGTAATTTTTAACTTTTGAATTTGATCTTTAATGGTTTTAGCTAAAACATCGGCATCTTTTTCTTTCCCGAGAAGTTTTCCAATTTCTAGCACACGTTTGGTGGGAGTATCAAAGGTAAATTCATCAGGAAAAAGGTGAAGAGGGATGCCAGCATCTTTTAAATTTTGAATCGTTGTCGGAGGGCCTGCAGATTCCAAACCTATGATCTGTGTCGGATTTAAGTTTAAGATCCCTTCTGTTGTTAATGTTCTTTGGTATCCGACATTTGGAAGGGAAGTGGTTTGTTTGGGGAAGTAGGAAGTAGTATCAACGGCGACTAACTGACTTTCCAATTTCAGTGCGTAAATAATTTCAGTCACTGTCCCGTTAACAGAAACTATGCGATGGTTTTTCTCTGCAAATAGAGAGAAAGCGAAAAGGGAAAGGGATAAAACAAGAAATCCCTTTATGATAGCTGTTTGGAATTGATTCATGGGCCTAGGATTGGAGAAAAGAACATGTTGTCAATAATAAATGAGAATGAGACTCAGAATTGATATTGACGGGAAGCGGGTAGAAACAATTTTGAGAATCAGAATCAATTAAATGGGAGAGCACCTATGAACAAGCTCAAAAAATTCCTAACTCTAACCTTGGCCTCTTGCCTTGTTTTGACCTTCATTTCCTGCGAACAGGAGGAGAATGCTGATGACAATACGACCTTTCTAGGGCTCTTAACAGTTTCTCAGGCGATGGCGGATGCAACGAAACGGTGTGAGACAGTGATCGATGGTTCTTACACTTCTGGATCTTATGCGCCTTTGTGTACGCCAACTGTAGGGCAGGGACGTTTCTTTCGTATCGAAGGAATGAAGGCTTTAGGAGATAATGGATATTTTTATTTGTTTCTCGGTTATTCAGCAGCACCAACAAGTGCAACACCTGCTGCAACAGGCCAATACGCATTTGTTGCAGGTAAGTCGGTATCAAGTCCTAATCCTTATGTTTGGTTTAGAAATTTAGAATATGGGAACTATCAAGGCGGTCAGGCTGCAAGCGGAGCAAATCCAACTAACTTTAGCTTGTCGACAGACCAAGAGCTTTGTGTAAGTTTCTCTGGAACGGCAACGGCTCCCACAACTTATCTTTGGGTAACTGGTGTCGGTGGTGCAAACTGTAAATTAACAAACACTCTTCAAAAAGAAAATGCAGTCATAAATTACTCTGCATGGCCTTCCTCTGGAAATGTGATTCCATCTGGAACTCAAGCGTACTTCCGTTTTTCAAATGTTACATTGTTAACAGGAACTAAAATTGTTGTTTCTTCGGAAAGCATTCTATAACGAAAAGAATCGGTTGCCGAAGATTTTCCGGCAACCAACAAAAAGTGAGTTTTTATGAATCATAAAATACAATCGTTGAAACGAGTTTTAATTTTTGGATATTTTGTCTTTTTTATTATTTTAATAAATTGTTCTATGAAGCCAAAAGAAGAGGATGATTCTGCTCCCCTTTTGTATCTTCTTACCGGTGGAAATTCTAACAATTCATCTTGCAGTATTCCGGCAAACGCAGTGAATACTACGGGAACTTATAACACCATTGTAAATGCATCGTCCGCATGCGTTTGGGTTTATGTAAGCTTGAAGTCTGATGGGGTACTTGTTGATTCCTCTGCACAATGGGATCTTGCTTTCAAAAGATATAATATAGCAACCAATAGTGGCACAAGTGGCTCAGGAACTGGAGGAGCTTGTAATTCAGGATCAACTAATTTTTCTGATACATTTAATGGTTCCGAATGTACGGCAGTGGTCGATGTAAAATTATCATCTGCTGGCGGAGGCCCTGTTTCTGCTTCTTCGGAAAGTATTAATCCTGTTATGGCTGCCCCTCTCGATTTAACTCCAATGCCGGCTGGGTATGGTACTTGGTATACCTATGCGGATACAATTTTGACTGCAAAAACGAATGTATATATCGTCACAGGAAGTGAAGGTTCTAAGTATGCATTACAAATGTTAGATTATTACAGTGTGGCCGGGACCTCTGGGTATCCCAAATTTCGTTGGAAGAAGTTGTGATCCTGTCCTTCGAATCGGTGTTTGGTGTAAGTGATGTATCAACCAATTTGTAATCAAAAATCCCATAAGAAAGATTTTCTGTGTTTTTTTTGGACAGTTTTCTTGTTGATTGTAACACAGTTTAATTTATTCTCACAAACGATTTTGCCTGAGGAGTCTGCCAACAAACAACAAAAACACGGAGAATCCGGAGTTCAGCCTAATGAGGTTAACGGAGATAGGTCAAATATTATCACTGTCACTGGAACGAGACGCAGGAATTTACTTAAAGATTCAACGATCACAACGGAAGTCATTACACGAAAAGATATTGATGCGATGGGAGCAAGAGATCTATCGCAAACTTTGGGTAATGTGCCTGGAATTGAAGTGAGGCCTGCGCAAGCAGGAGAAAGGGGACAAACTGTTCGCTTGCAAGGATTATCTGCACAGAATGTCCTAATTTTGGTGGATGGTCAAAGGACAACGGGACGATTTAGTGGTTCCATTGATTTGACAAGATTTAAATCAGAGAATATTGAAAGAATCGAAATTGTAAAGGGAGCTTCCTCGGCAATTTATGGATCTGATGCGATTGCTGGTGTCATTAATATCATCACCAAGGAGGCACAGGATCCACTATACGCAGAATTCCGAACGTTAGGTGGTTCTGGCAGCGAAAAATACTATGGTCCTTATATGGAATTTCGAAATTATGCATCTGTTGGTGCAAAAACGGACAAACTATCAACTCTGATAACAGTTGGTTGGCATAAAGGTGAAGGGTATGATTTAACTCCTGATGCTACTGCGGGGCCAAGAAATGGTCGATATGCTTCACTTGCTCCAGGTTACAATCCGTATCCTGCAAATACTTCTATTGTTAATTCCTATTTATTTGCTACAAGATTACCTGGTTATTCTCCTCCTCTTGAATCTACTTCTGGCAGTGCTTTCAATGACATGAACCTTTCGAATAAAACTGTTTATCATGCAACCGAAAACTTAACTTTAACAAGCCAGTTTTATTATCGACATTTAGACCAGTCGGCGGTGGATGCATCACCACCCCGAACTGTATATGATCGCAGAAATAAGACACATGATTTTATGGGTGCATTTAATGTCGATTGGGTAGCGAATAAAAAGATAAATGTAAATCTTAATGCTAACTATTCTAGGTTTCAGGATTTATATACAACGGACCAAAGGAAAGCAGATGATTTGGACTCGCAACAAAGGACAGACAATGCAGTCACTGAGTTTAGGTCTAGAGTCGATTATAAAATTACAGAAAACCATGTGACTTCAGTTGGCGCAGAGAACCTACAAGATCAGATTTCATCTGCCCGCATTGCACCAGATTGTCGAAGAACTTATCCAAATGTTTGTTATGAAGATTTTAACCCGGAATTAACTAAGGGACAAACAATCAATGGAAATGCCTACCGCTTTCGAAATGCATTTTATATACAAGATGAATGGCGAGTATCGGATAAACCAAGGATTCAAATTGTTCCTGGAATTCGTTACGATCATGATTCAATTTATGGCGGGGAATGGCTTCCTAAACTTGCCGTTCGGTATGATGTAACAGATCAGTTCCGCTTTAGATTAGCCAATGGACTTGGATATAGAGCACCAAGTTTCCAAGATTTATATTTTAATTTTTTAAATCCTGGGGTGGGGTATAGAGTTGTTGGGAGCTCAAATTTAAAACCAGAACTTTCAAGAAGTTATAATTTTGGTTGGGAGTGGGATATTACAAAAAGGATTTGGTATAGCTCTAATTTATTTCATAACAACGTAGATAATTTAATTGGATTTAGAACCAATCCGGTAAGGGATTCCTCAGGTTTGATGGTCTATCAAACATCAAATTATCAAAAAGCAACAACACAAGGAATTGAGTCTTCTATTAACATTAGAATTTCAGAGATAGTTACAACAAGTGTGGGTTACACATATACGAATACGAAAGATGAGCTAACAAATCTCCCACTGGAAGGTAGAGGACCACATCGTTGGAACTTTAACGTTCGGTTGGATGAAAAATCAAGTGGGTTGTCTTTGTCTGTATTTGCAGTAGTGTTCGGAAAACAACCATACTATTGCGTAAAAAATCCATTTTGGTGTAATCCTGATCTTCCATCTAACTTTGATGCGTTGGAAACTTTATTAAATAATCAAGCCCAAACTAATATAACGAACTCGCTCAGTGCGCTCCCAGCGGCAGTATCAGATTATTGTTCTGAAAATAATTTATCGTATTGTACGACAAATCCAACTTACGGATATAGGATGGTGAACCCTCATACAAATTTAAATTTACGTTTGTCTCAAAGGTTTTTTGGACACTTCCAATGGTTTGTTGGTGTTGATAATGCTTTGGATGCTTGGGATTTGCAATACAATCCCCAAAGGCCTCGTTTTTATTATTTTGGATTGGATGGTAAATTTGCTTTTAGCGAGGTAAAAATGACTTCGGTAGACCCTCAAGTGAATTAAAAAATTCTTTAAATCTTTTCCTGGTTTCCGCTAGAATTATGTATGCAAACAATTTATCTTGCGGGGCCAGAAGTTTTTTTACCAAATGCTTTGGAGGTTCTTAACAATGCAAAAAAACTTTGTGAGAGATTTGGATTTGATGCTCTCACTCCTTTTGATGGCGAAGTGACAAACCAAATTAAACTTGCTAAAGCAAATCAAATTTTTAAAGAAAATATTTCACTGATTCAAAGATCGGATATTGTAATTGCCAATTGTAGCCCGTTTCGAGGGGCTTGTATTGATGATGGTACTGCCTTCGAAATTGGGTATGCGTTTGGAAAAGGAAAAAGGATTTTTGGTTACCTAAAGGATAATCGAAGCCTACCGGAAATCGTAATGTCAAAAATTTCAACCAATGCACATGATTCAGGTTATGCGATTGACCAAGATGGCTATTTGCTAAATGAAGACTTCGGCAACAGTATCAATTTGATGTTAGAATTTTCTATTTTAGATTCAGGTGGGAGTTTGGTTCTTGGAAATTTAGAGACGGTGTTGAAGTTAATTCAAGGTTTAGGTTAAAGTGAATCCTGTGTTTCGTTTTCTAAATGTCTCTAAACCTAGTTTCCACGTAGAATAATCTCCCATTAAGATTACTTTCTTTTTAGCTCTAGTTACTGCGGTGTATAGAATTCTTCGATTGAGAATGGGAACATCTCTTAGATCCTCTGATTGATATGAGGCAATGGGAGGCAGGTAGATGAGAATGGTGTTGTATTCTGAACCTTGGCTTTTATGAATTGTCAGAAAAAAAGCAGGCTCATGTTCAGGTAGAGTGTCTAAAGCAAAAGAATATAGACGATTTTCGATGGGGAAAACCGCCCTTAACTCAGAATCAATTTTTAATACGAGGCCAATGTCTCCGTTAAAAAGTTTTCGAATTTGGTCGTTTCTTTTGATGATAACGGGCATTCCTTCGAAGTAAAAAGATTTGGCCAAGTGGCGATATTCAATCTTTTGTGAGTTTGAATGAAGAGAGGTTAAATGTTTTTTTGCTAAATCAAGGATTCGATTGTGGATAGATTCGATCCCAAAAAAACCATTTCTTAAAATAGTCAAACACCGATATTCCGATATAAGGCCATCCAAGATTTCCTTGTTTTGTTTTGTGGCCAAGTCTTCTTTTTCCCAATGTAAAGTGGTAGACTTAACGGCTGTTGGTAAAAAGAAATTTGTCCATAAAAAATGAATCAGGTCATTTTGTTTCCAATCTTTAAATAAAACGTTGTCTCCTGGATTCGATTCTTTTTGTAGCCAGATAAAATCATCCTCACCTGAGATTTGGCTGGATTCTAACACTTTAGGGTTTGGAAAATTTTGTTTTGTGTCTGAATCATCAAATGAATTTTTTACCAACTCTGCGAATTGACTGAATCTGGAAGTCATTGAAGATCTATGATTGATCTTTAATTCTGAAATAAATTTTCCTTGTTTTTTGAATTCAACAAGAAGGTCTGATAATACTTCTCCTTGGCCTACTGAAGGTAATTGGTTCGGATCACCTAACAGAATTAATTTTGTATTTTCTCCGATTGACTGAAGAAATGAATTCATTACTTCTATGTCCACCATGGAAGTTTCATCCATGATGATTAAGTCATAAGGCAAGTATCTCTTTTCTCCATAATATGGTTTGGTTATATTAGGAAAAATTTTTAGTAGGTTGTGGATGGTTTGTCCTCGAATCAAAGAAGAAAGTTCTTCCGTGTTTGGGAAATAACTTAAGTTTTTTTGAATGGATTCGGTAAGCCTTTGTGCGGCTCTTCCCGTGGGAGCCACAAGGGCAATTCGGTTTGGATTTGGAAGAGTTTTTGTTTCATCTAACACTTTTAAGATGAAAGAAACTACAGTTGTTTTTCCTGTTCCTGGTCCTCCTGCCACAATACGAAAAGGTGAAGTGGTTGATTCGATTACGGCTTGTTTTTGTTCTCTTGCGAGTGGATTCCGAAAGTTTGTTTCGAGATGGGAGATGATGGACTCTATTTCTGTTAATTCTTCTTGTGATGGGGCTTTGTTTTTGGAAAAGTTTGAAACTAAGGTAGTTATATTTTTTTCAAATTGTTTTTTCTCACTATATGTTTTTTGAAAAAATAACCTATATTCTTTTCCAATTGACTCTAAATAGAAAGGGAATCTGTTTTCGAAGTTTATAATGGATTCTGGGTTTGTGATAGAAAGAAAAAGATCGCCATTTTGTGTTGCTTCGATTAAGTTTTCAATTATCTCTGCATGTACTTCCGAGAGATGAGGAAAACAATAGATGATCTCTTTTGCCATTTCCAAATAAGAAGATTCTGTTTGTTTCATAAATGATGTTTCTCCAAACTAACAGATGCTTCTTGAATGTAAGATAAAATTTCTTTCCTGATGTTTTGGAATGTTTCCAAAGTCCATTTCTTTTCTGATGTTTTTAAGTCAGAATAGATGCCAGCATTCTGAAATGCACCCATGCCACGTAAAAATAAATAGTATACTCCACCAAAACGATCCAAAGCCAATGCATCTCCATAAAGAGAGGAAAGGTAGTCAAAAAGAATGAGAGCATAAACCGACTTTTGGATCATATATCCTTTTTCAACCACTGCTATCGTGACTGCATCGGTATCATAGAGATCATTTGGCAGGAGGTTGGATTTATAGTCTGCAATGTAATACTTCCCATTTTTACAAAATACTAAGTCGATGGCTCCTTTGAGGTAATTCTCAAATCCTGGGGTCAACGCAGTGCCGGATTTTTCTAGCATTTTTTGTACATACAAATGAAATTTTAGTTCGGAAGATTTTTCTTCTGGTTTCAAAGTACTCAAATGGAAAGTAGATCCATCTGCCAAAGTGATTTCTGCAGTCATTGCCTGCTTCAAAAGATCCAGAACATTTTTTTCTAAAGATTCAGTCGATATCTGTTGTAATGTGATCGGATACTGCCGGAAGGATTGTGAATACGCCCAATTCCATGAAGGGTGTTTTAAAATTTTTTCAGTTTCTAATTCAAAAATCGAAAAATCACATAACTCTAGTATACGGTGTAAAAAATTCCCAACCTTTGAGTTGGAAGGAAGTTTGGATTTTGTTTGGTATAGCTCCGAATCAAGAGGTTCTTCAATTTCTTTCGGGGTATCATTGTTTTGTTTTATCGGATGAGTTTGAGTGCTTTGTAAACTTGTATAACTGTGTTGTAATAAAATTCTTCCTGCTTTCACTTCGATAGGAAGAACAATCGGGTTTGTTTTCTTTTTTTTGTTTTCGTTAACGTCTTTACTCGTATTGTTTTTTCTAATAAAATCGATATGGGTTTCGCTTCGGAATAGAAAACTATTTTGAGATTCAGAAGGCCCTACAAATGAATCCTGAATCCTTTGCAGTTCGCTGAATAAAATATTTCCATAGCCTGATTTTTGAAAAGAATCTTTTCCCCAAGATAACTTTGGTAGATACAATCGAAGGTTGGGTCTTGTTAATGCAACATATAGTAACCGTTTTTGTTCGTTTAGAAAATGTTTGAATTCATTTTGTTTTCCATTTTTTGAATCCCAAAGACTGAGTATCCACCTTCTTTCTTTTTTTTTGTTTTCTTCAACTAGGGTAGGGTATTCGTAATTTGAAATACTTTGTGCCCTGGTTCCAAAATAATATAAAAAAACGATAGGCCATTCCAATCCTTTGGAAGCATGAATGGTTAGAATTTGAACAGCGTCATCTTCGGTTTCGCGATCAAAAAGTGGTTCTTCTTCTGGTGAAGACTTGGTTTGTTTGAGTTTTTTAAGTTCAGTAAGTAATTCAGTCAGGTTTGCATTGGACCTGATTTGAAATTCAAGTAGTCTCTGAAAAATTTGTCTATAGTTAGTTCGTTTCCTTTCCCATTCTAAGTTCTTTAAGTTATGATTCCAAAGGACTTTTGTTTCATCCATCACAGACCGAAAAAAAGCCGCATAACGATTGTCTCGAATGAGTTTTAACCAAACATCCATCAGTGATTTTTCATAGGAGTCAATTGAATGTTCGTTGTACCTTGGTAGGTCTTCTGGTTTTACACCAAAAAGATCGGAGAATAAAATTCGTTTATAGGAGCGGGAGTTATTCGATTCAGCTAAACATTCTAATAGATTTTCTATTTGATCCGCTTCTCTTGACTGGAAAATCCCTCTTTGTTTGTAGATAGAGCAGGGGATTCCTGCTTTGGAAAGAGTTCTCTCAATCAATTCTGTATCTTTTTTGCTGCCACATAACACCGCTATGTCTTTTAATTTAACAGTCTGAGCGGTATCAGTTCCCTTTTTTTTATAGGTTAGAGTTTGTTTGTTTTGTTGGAAGGATAGGATTTCGTTTTTAATGGACTCCGCCCATATATTTCTTGCTGAGCTGACATTCTGGATGTTCTCTTGGTATTGAATGACATGGATTCCAAATTCGTTCGGATCGATGTACTGGTATTTTATATCTGAAAGTTCAGGATAAGATATTGGATGGTATTGGTAGTCTTCTTTTTTTGAGCCTGGCTCTTCAATTGGGAAAAAGTTAGTCTCTCCTAAATCTTTTTCTTTGTTATGGAATAGTAGGTTTAAGCCATTGATAATTTCTTTGGTGGATCGGTAATTTGTAGTTAGGTTACCTTTGGAGTCATTAAAGTCCGACGCTGCTTCTAAATAAATTCCAATATCAGCCCCGCGAAACCCATAAATACTTTGTTTTGGATCCCCGATACAGAACAACATCCTTGTTTTGTCATTGGGATCAACAAAAAGAGATCTAAAAATTTGATATTGGTTTTTGTCTGTGTCCTGGAATTCATCTAAAATACAAACTTGATATCGTTCTTTTAATGACTGGATTAAGGATTGGTTTGGTAATCTTACAAGAGTCTCATGAACTTTTAAAATCATTTCATCATAAGTTAAAGATTCCCCCGTTTTTAAGTGTTGTTTCGTATCCTCGACTAATCGAAGTGTTGTTTCCTGTAGAAACCACACTCCATTCATATCGATTTGGTCGATCGGAAATGTTTCTTCTAATAAAGATATTACGATTTTTATAGATGATTGTAATTCTGAAGCTTCTGTATTTAAATCTTTTGCGACCGTTTTCCCTTCTAACAGAAAATAGGAGAAACCTTGGTAGGTTGTACCATCGGAACTTCTTTTTAATCCAGTAATTCGTTGTAATTCTATTTTAAGAAGCTCAGGAGACTTTGAATCGATAGCAGAGAGAAAACTTTCAAACAAAAGCCAGTTTTCAATCCATTTTTCGATGGTAACTTTGTTTCCTTGGGATTGGATTTTTTGTCCGATAGGGCCTCGTAAGGAATCAATGATTTGGGTTAGGGACGTGACGATTATTTCAATATTTGGTGAACCAAGAATTGACTCCAAAGTTATGGCTTTCGGGAAGTGGTAATTTTTTGTATTGGAAAGAATTTTTGATACTGTGATCGTTATGGTTTGTTCATTCTCTAGCGTTTTCGATTCAATCAGATCTTTTGCCAATAGATCTGAATTTTTTCCACCCCAATGATTTCGTTTCAAAAGATAAAAATTTTTATTTATAATTTCATCTGCATTCACCAAACGAACATTTGGATTGTTTTGGGTTTCAATTGGATATTCCTTTAAAACCATATTGCAGAATCCATGAATGGTTGCGATCGTAACTTGATCTAAGTCACGTAAGTATCGATAAAAACCTGGTTTGTTTCCATTATCTGAAAGTTCTAAAATTTTTGCTTTGAGTCTTGCCTTTAGCTCCCCTGCCGCTTTTTCCGTAAAAGTGAGAATCAATGTATTTAAGATTCTGTTTTCTGAAATATTATTCTCTACATCATTTTTCATGATATCACCTAACATTTCCATGATGAGGTGAGTTTTGCCCGTTCCTGCCGATGCTTCTATAAATTTTGGTTTATGGAGTAGGGGATGATCCATTTAAGAAAACCCCTTTTTTAAAAGTGGTAAAAAAATATTAATCACTGACTGAATCGAAAATTCATCCAGTAAAACTTTTGTATATGGAGAAAGTTTCATCAATCGGTTTTCAAATTCCAGGATCGATTCAGACTCTTCGATTAAAAAATCATTCCAGAGTTTGTCTATCGTTGTTAGGTCTGTTTCTATTTCTTCTAAGTTGTGTTTGGCAAAAAATAAATTGAGCCCAGCACTCGGAATATATTTTGGATTTTCATCTGTGACCAATTGGAATACCGATTCCAAATACATCTTACAATCGACTTCTGAAAGCTGAGTCATATCGATCCAAACATTATTTTTGAAATCTTTTGAATTGGCGGGAATGATAACCAAACGGTTGCCTGTCACTCGAAACAAACAAGCGCTCAATAATATATAAGCCATCTTTCCAAAATAATCTTTTAAATGCTCATTAGGATATTTCGGTTTATCATAAAGGCTGCCAGTATAAAACCAATAGTACACTCCATCTTTCTCAATCATATTTTCCCATTCACCAACAAGTGTATGTGTTGCTGTTATCTGATAAGGACTAAGTTTTTTACAATCTCTAAGTCCTGTATCGCCAATGGAAACTGCTCTTTGAAAAACCAAGTGGTCTTCTGAATTAAAAAGTGCTTCTTTTATGACAGAAAATCTTTCTGCGACCATCTCTAGTTCATCTAAAAGTTTTTCTGAAGAAACGATATAAAATGCTCCATAAGGGAACTCTGCATTTTGTTCCGCTTTGAGAGTGAACTCTTGAAGATGGGTTTGAATTTTATTTCGATTCCAAGTCCATTCATTTTCTGTGACTAAAGATTCTGTAAAAATCGGAATAAAGATGGATTTGATGGTAAAAATTTCTAACTGGTTGAGTCGGAAAGGTTCTTCTTTGGAATCTTCATCCTCTTCCCAAATTTTTCCCATGTTTTCTGTTAAGGATCTTAAAATCGGATTTTTTAATCCATTGGAAAGTTGTAATACAGAAAGTTCCTTTATTTTTTGAGAAGAGGATTCTTCGAAGATTAAATCTTCAGGATTTGTAAAATTAGGGTTTGGAAGTTCGTAACCCTCTCCCATAAACCTTTCTAAATTTCTAACATAATCAAAAGAGGGGATGGGGTTTTCATCATAGAATCGACTATATGATGTTAATGGCAATTCAATTGCGTCTTTGATCTCCATAGCATTCATTACTTCGAATAAAGTGGAACATGGTTCAAATTCCTTATCTTCTAATGTATTTTTACCAACATAAGAAAAGGTGATACTTTCTTCCGCTGATAAGATTGATTCCCAAAAAAGTGATTCTTGAATTTCTCTTCGATTAAGATCCCATGGTTTGGAATCATACCTTCTTAAATTAAACCGAGATCGATCAATAGAGCCGGGGAACTTTCCTTCGCCAAGGCCTGCAATGTACACATGCAAAAATGGAATGGGTCTCATTGGTTGTAAAAGAGAAACAGTAACTCCTTCCGTTAAATAATTACCACGTTGCATGGGAATATCGGAAAAAACTTCTTCCGTCAGTAAGGAGATCATATCCAAAAAATCTTTTGTTTCTTTCCAGTCCGACTCACACCAGGTTTGGATAGAACGTAGCCATTGATTGAAATATATACGTTCCCTTTCCCATTCTGCTTCGAAAAAAAATAATTTTAGAAATAAGTTTTCGATAATGGAATAACGTTTTTCTTTCGGTGCCTTCCATACTTTTTCTTTTAGTTCAATGCGAATTTCTTTAATTCGATTCCATATCTCTACAAATTGAATGATTGTTTTTTCAGAAGAAATTTGTTTTGTTACAATTCTTTGTTCAGACCAAGCCGATTCTTCATCAGCGACCATAGAGACCACGGCTCTTTTGAGGCCAAATGAAATTGTATATGGATTGTATTCGTTTTCTTCTTCGTATATCGAACCTAATGAATCAATCAATTCAAGAACTTTTAAAGAAGTTTCATCTTCGTTTAAATCGTTTGGCCCGATAATAAGTGGATTTTTAAATAAGGTCTGGATGTCTTCTTTTTCGAATCGATTGTTTTTGATACAGCGGAACAATGTCGACAATGTTAAATAAAGTTGCGAAGTATCTTTTGCTACTAGATCAGTAATAGAGTAAGGTATCTTGATGAGTTTTGGTAGATTTGTTTCTTTTTCTGTTGCGTAAATGCCACCGTCAAATACCCATTCGACGGCAGACCGATATTCATTCATGTTTGGAACTAAAATTGCAAAATCAAGTAAATTGATATTTCCTTTGTTTGAATTAATTTTGTTTAATATGTCATGAACAATTGCCTCTATCTCACGATACACAGAAGGTGCATTCCACACTCGAACAGTTTGGTCTTCTAAATAGTTCTCTTCTTTGAATGCTTCTTCTAACAAAATTGCTTTTAATTTAGATAACATTCCTCCGTTGGCAAATTTAGGTTTTTGTTTTATGTATTGGTCTTTTGAAAATTCTTTTGCTAAAAAGGATTGTGGTTTTGAAAACTTAGATAAAAAGTTTTTTGTTTTTTCTGGATTTTTTCCGATGGTTTTGCCGTTATGAAACTGATAGATATGAACGTTTAATTGAGAGTTTACGGGTCCAGCTGCTACTTTTAAAAAGTCGATGTATGTTCCAGAAAGGTTAGACAAACAAAACAAATGTAAGTTGCCTATGAGTGGCAAATCTTTACCTTCTTCCAAATAATGGAATAAGTTTTTTGGTTTTGTCTTATCTTTGTAAATCTCTGAGTAAATTTTTTTTTCTAGTTCCCAATATGGGTCTTTTTTAATTTCATTTGGAAGGGTTTTGGTTTCTAAACCAAGCCAATCTTTAATCCAGCTTTCTCGGTTTAATTCATAATCTTTGAAGTATCTCGTTAGTACATCGGCGAGATAATACATCCTAGGGATTTCTTCTAGATATGTTTGGATTTCTGGGAATTTTTTTAACAGTGCGTCTTGTTTTTGGTAGAGAAGAGAAAAACAATCTCGTTTGACTGTTTCATATTGGTATAAAGCCGATTCTTCTTCGTATATTTGTATATTCTTATTTTCGAAAATTATTTTTAAAATTGCTTTTTCTAAAAATGTAAATTCTATATTTAATGAAAGATAAGACGGATCAAATTTTGGTAAATTCAATCGCAACCAAGGGATCAGGTTTTGATTCGGAACCACAACCAATGGTCTTTTGAGTGGGTTTACCTTTTGGTCTTCTGCAATTCGTTTCCCAAGTTCGGTGGTAATTTCATTTAGATGAAGACCTGCGTAGTAATGTATCGGCAACGGGGTTCCCTTTTTTGGTAATTCGTACTGAATCTAATCCTGTAACGATCAAAGTCCATTCTAATCTATTTAAGAAATGGAAAAATAAAGGTGGGGGCGCCACTTCCGGCTATCCGCTCCAATCTTTCTCTTCGAGAAAGGATTTCCGCTACTATCCGGGGCGCATAAGATTTTTGTTATCTGTGGATCAAAAAAGGAATTGATTTAGAAGATCAAAATGGGAGAGGAAATCCCCTCCCAAGCAACGGTGAGTCGTTATGAGTGAAATAGTTTTTTATTCACTTTCAAAACGAAGTGTTGATGCACTGGATGTGCTGTGTTTAAAGGTTGTTGTGTATAGAGACACAGGTTTTGGAACCGCATACATTGGATCAATATTGTCAATCGCAAGTGCTAATCGACTACCTACTGGAAAATCATGAGCTACTGCTTGTAGATCAACATTAAGATCTGTATCTTTGCCTTTGACACCGAAGAGGGTTGCCGTTCCATGTGTGATTAACTTTCCAGTTCCCCAAAAATCAACTTCATACAAATACACAACAACATGAGGTGCCGTGTCGGAACTATTAATTTTTCCTTTGTAAAAAGTACGCCCGCGTATTTTGAGAACACTTATCAATGGGTCAGAAATATATACCATTGCATTCGAGCGATCAATCAAATTGACATTGGTTGTCACTGGGACGGAGACTGCGCCATCTAAGATTTCCGATAAAAGTGGAACTCCAGTTGTAGCACTTGTTCCACCAGAGAGGATCGTATCATTTCCGTTTGTTGTATTCGCAGTGGTTGTGATTTTCCCTGGAGTGAGAAGACCCATCGGTCTTAAGTGATAAGTCCTTTCTACTTTGTTTGGATTTGGCCAAGTCGAGTAGGTAACTCTTGAAGAAGAAAATCTTTTTTGAATCGAAACTTTTGGTTTTGCCATGATTCCATTTTGAATTCCTTTCAACCAATAATCAAACCAGTCATAAGCATTGGTCCAAACATAATTTTCAAGTCCAAGAACTCCTCCAATTTCCGCAGTGGCATGAATTCCATTGTTCAAATCTAATTTTTTTGGAACTGTGAGTTGCTCAAAATAAGGAAGGATTTGGTTTGGTTGGAATAGGTTGTCTTGTGAGTTGTTAGAAATGTAAACAGGTTTTCCTGCTGCATTCAAAGCTGCGACAGCACTGTTTGGTGATCGTTCACTTGCCCATGCTAATACTGTTGCAACATCTCTGGTGTCTAATAGTTTTCCAAAGTTTTCTGCGATGATAGGATCCATTCTTCCCGTAATATAACCAGCAGTGACAAGTAATAAACCCCAGACTAGTCTTGGAGTTTGGTTTCCATACAAAGAGTCTGGCAAACTTCCCCAACCACTCATGGCAACCGCCGTTTTAATTCTTGGTTCTTTGCTTAGACCAAGAAGAGAAATCCCTGCACCGTAAGAGATCCCCGCAATACCAATGTTTGTCGGATTCACAGGAGCATTTGCTAGAAGGAAATCAATTCCTTTGGAAAGGTCTTCCATGTCTTTCGGACCTGCTACGTTGATGAGTCCACCAGAAGTTCCGAATCCTCTTGTGTTATAACTAAATACAACATACCCTTTTTTTGCGAGTTTGGCAGCGGGCACAATGTATTCATATTCGTTAAGAGCCCAGCTGTTGACAAAAATCACAGCGGGGAAGGGGCCCGTTCCTGACTTAGGAATGAATAAGTTTCCCGTAATTTTGACACCATCGTTACTGAGAAACGAAATGTTATCATTGAAAGTGAAACTTCCATCGTTTTCTTTTGCAAATGCAGATTGAATGTCTTTTGTATTGGCTGCATTGCTTAGTTGGAGGGCTTCCGGTGTTGCCGAAGTACTAGAGTTTGTTCCATTTAACACAGCTAGTACGGCAGCATTGTCTTTTGAGTTTTGGTTTCCGTTTTGTCCGCAAGCCACCACGAGGAAGATTCCAAGTGGCAAAAGCAGACGAAAGATTTTTTGCTTTTTCATAATTCGCCTCTGAATTGCCTCAAATTTACCATGATTGCGTTTAAATGGCGTCCAAGATGGCGATTCTGGACGATTTTTTAGGTCTAATATCATAATTTTGTACTAATTCTTTGTACAACGGGGAGGCAAAAGATTGACGAAAGCGTGCATTTTGTCCGAATTTTGCAAAATGTTCGATTTTTTTGGCTCTTGGCTCCAGTTTGGGGCCTGGTATCATTTCATTTTAGGGCTTGGTATTCTTGTAAAAGAGAAGGGCTCTAAAGGATTTCCATTTGCAATGATTGCTGCTTTTTCCGGTGGGACTTTAATTTTTTACGCCTATCGATTGTATGTTGGGTTCGAATTTGAAACTCCTGTCTTGAACCATGGTTACGTTCCCATAATTTTTTTGATTCCTGGGAGTATGCAGTACACAATTGAACAATTTCTAAGTTTAGAACCTATTCCTTTGGGTGGGTTAAAACGATTGTATCCAACTTTTTTTGTGATTCTTCTCCTTCTTTTTTTGGAATGGAAGTTTCCTCATCTGCTTTTACAATCAATGAATCAAAGTTTTGCGGGAGCTCCATTCTCTATACCAGAAATGATTTCTGCCATTGGATGTGTTTACTGGGTTGGTACTTTTGTGTGGATGATCTATCAATATAGAATGATTCTCTATCGTAATCCCAACAAAGAAGCAAAACTAGGTGTTCAAGTTTTAGGAATGATTTTAAAAGGAAACATTACCTTTGCTAGTTTTATCTTTTTTAGTACGTATTTTCGTTGGCATACAGGAATATATTTTACGGCGGGGCTTGCCACACTGATGGCAGTGGTTGCATTTATCGGAACAGAAATCAATCACGAATTGTTCAAAGATATTCTGCCAGGTCTTCGCCAATCCTATCGCACTTCTCGTATCCTTAACTTGGATTTGGAAAAACTTCAAAAAGATTTGGACTATTATTTGAAAGTTGAATGTATCTATCGAGAAGAGGATTTGAATTTGGCCTCTCTTTCTGAAAAGTTAGGTATTAAAGATTACCAACTCAGCGAATATATCAATGCCTATCTTGGCATTAACTTTAATCGTTTGATCAATGAATGTCGCATATCGGAGGTCTGTCGTCTTCTAGAAGAAGAACCAAAAGCTAACTTGTTATCTCTGGCTTACCAAGTTGGTTTTAACTCCAAAGCCAACTTTAATTTAGCATTTAAGGCTTTCAAAAAAGTATCCCCCAGCGAATATGCGAAATCTGTTGGAAGAGGGTAGTTTGTTTTCTTCATCCTACTTTTTGCAATGACTGATTGACAGAGAAAACTAGGATGATTTCTGTAATTTTAACAGAGCGTTACTTTTTCCCTTTGGGTTTTTTCTTTGAAACTGTATAACCTAGAATATTCGCCATCTTCCAAATCATTTCTAGATGTTCTTTGGCTTCCGTAATGCTCGATTCTGTTTTGGAATCTGGCAAAACAGAATGTAAATGGAATTCATTTGTTCCGAACCGGACCACATCGGGAGTCATATGAATCCATGTATGCCAACCATATTCTCGTTCCTCAGGGTAGAAGGTAAGCAAAATCCCTGGGTCTTCAATTTTTGGCATATCAGGGATTTTATCATTTAACTTGCGTCTGGCTGCCATATCAAACATGGTTCGTGTTTCTGAACCTGATTTAGATTCTTTCCAATACTTTTGAATCAAATCGTCTCCTTTTTTGCCAAACCATCGCCAAAGTAATGGTAGTCTTAACCCCAAAACTTCTTCATAAATACTAGAATCATAAGACTCGTGGTTTGTCATATCTAAACGCCTAATGATGGCTTTTGAAATCGTTTCAAAAGATGAGTCACCATCTAACAAAAACAATTTAGCGGCAAGTAAATCGGTCCATACATACCAATCGGGAGTTGGTTCTTCAAGTATTAATTTGATTTGGGCTTCATCCATCGTAAGAACCTTTTTCCACTTTAAAGATTCAGGCTCCATGACTCGCATAAATTGTAATAAATAAGTTTTCCATGATGAGTCTGCATAAGGTAGTTTGAAAATTTCTAGAAAATACGGATATACTCCTTGTCCTTGGATGAATAAGGCTTTGATTGCTTCCCACCTGTCGTAAGATCCGGAATATTTGTATTCATCCATAGAATATCGCAGGGATTCTACAAGCCACGGACCACCATATCGAATGACATCCTCATGTTTGTATTTTGTTTCTCGAATCTTCTCAAATACATGTTGGATGCTATATTTTTCTGGATGGAGTATCGCCTCTGGTAATAAGGATTTATTTTTAGAAAGTGCGGAAGCATACTGATCAGATCCATTAAATTCGGGTGCATCTTCACCAGTAAGTGCGATCCAAGCATCCCTTGCTTCTACTTCAATGTGTGTCCAAGAATAATCAACCATAGGGTCAGGGTCCGCATAAATATGATACCAAAGATGATTTTTAAATTTTTGGACTTTCAGTTTTTTAATCCAACGAATGATTCCATACACTCGAACCTGGTCCCCTTTGTTTCCAAGGATTCGTTCTGCAAACTCCAAATAGTTCTGGTTTTCTGGTTCCAAGAGGAGTAATCCAGCCACATAACAAGCCTTAAGATCAATGGCGATTCCAGGAGAAGATGAATGATCCATTTGTAAGTAAAATTCAAGTAACTCCAACTTCGCTCTATCTGGGTCCATTTTTGCCCATGCGAGTGCGGCTTCTGCTGTATTGATGATTGTGTTCAAATCTAAATATGCACTTCTATCTCGTCCCTTTATTTTTGAACTTTGCCTAACGTAGTTTGCAATAATTTCTATGTGTTCGTTTATATTGAGATAAGCACAGACAGAAAAAGCATTCCCCACACTCATTCCAAAATATCCAAAATGATCCTTATACTGAAAGAGTTTGTTGATGAGTTGTACTGAGACATCATCTAAATTAAGAATCCGCTCTTGTAACGCTTCATTTAAGTGTGTGTAAACAGTGAACATATTGTTCAGAGTAGGTCCTTCTTTTTGTACCTTGTTTCTGATTTCCTTTATATTGTCTAAGGTTTCAAAAGTTCTCCATGCGGCATCGGCGAGTATAGATTTTGCTTCGGAATGATTGCTTTTGATCAATGCTTCTACAACGTATTCCATCCTGGGGTCATCTTGTTTCAGTTTATGAACCGCTTCTCTAAGTGAAACCATCGACCTATCATCGTCTAACATGCCAATGGTCTTTGTAATCCCACAAAATGCTTTTTTGTTTTCCGCATCGTACTTCAGGCCTTGTCGAAAGGCGGCATTGATCGCAACAGAAAGTCTTTTGTCTAATTTTTCAGGATTGTATGGCCAAGTATTATATGCACTATCAGTTCGTTCTCGAAAGTAATCATCGATAAGTCTTTTAAGGTTTGTATCTTTTTTGGAAATTTCTTTTAGGATGGAATCATGCGTGGCCACATCATCAGGAAATTCTTCCATAAGTTGGAATAAGTTTAGTTCTGATTTTAGTCTTGATTCCAATTCTTTTTTTGAAATCGTTTTTAGATTGGATAATCCCAAAGTATCATTATAAATTTTAAGATTTTTAGGGTCGATGTGTTTTGCGTCAGCATTGGAAAAAGTTTGTGTTCGGATCTTTTCTACTTTCTCTGAGGCTAAGTTGAATAAGGTTTTTGATTTCCCATCTAAATATTTGAGTATGTGATGGCTTAGTGTTGGTATGATTTTCCCTTTGGATTTGCTTGCTAGTTTGATAGTTTCTTTGCAAGCGGCATCGTTTTTAAAATAGAAATGATGCAGGATCCAGTAAGCAGCTAAATTGGGATAATTTTTGATATCTGATTTTTCTTCTTCCCAAATGGCAAAGGAAGGTGCATCTGCGAGTTTCTCCGTAAATGCATAGGCTGGATCTCCATAACTATGCCCGAGCAGCCAAGAAGATCGTTCAAACATGTCCAAAGAATTATGGTAAATAGGTTTACTTTCGTAAAACTTCGTGGCCTCTTTTTCAAATGCTTTGATGGCACTATCTTTGATTTTAGAAACTAATACTTCTTCTTTTATTTTTTGCTGTAGGTTTTCTTCTTCAAATTCTTCTTCTTCCTCTTCGTAACCTTCGTTTGATTCATTGTTCCAGTTATCTAAAATAAAATGTGCGATGGAATAGTAGGGAAGGTTTTCTAGTTCCCCTATTTCATGGTTGTAATGATTGACTTCAACAGATTCTTTTTCATTAGGCAGTAGGTTGATCCATGACGTATCTCCACCTCCATCAGAAGCAAACGCATACGATCCATTGAATAAAAACATAAGTCCACTGTAAGTGCCAACTAACCAAGAAAGTACTTCTTCCGGGTCTTTCACTTTGGTTAATCTCTCTGTGGAAGATATAGCGTAGTCGAATCCACCGTTTTCATCTTCTTCCAACTCTTCTTCTTCGGCGGAGTGGTGATCAATCATGTTCCATACATCTGCCACTTCATACATGATCGATTTGTATCCTTTTTTTAGATTCTCCCATTCTAAAATTTCTTTCCCTGGCTTAAATCCATACATGGATTCAAATTCTTTTAAAAAGGTTTGGTCTAGTTTTGTTTTATTCTTTTTTAGTGCATTTTCAAATTTGTCTCTTAAAGATTGGAATACCAACATACGATCCATCATAATCTCTTTTAGGTTTCCATAATAAAAATCTGATTTTTGAAGGTTAAGTGTTGTTGGTTGTTTCATAATGTTAGTTCCGTATTCAATGTAAAAAATGATTCTGAATAATGGTTTCCAAAAATTTTAAACCAAAATTCTCCCGAGTTGTCTTTTGCAAATTGAAGTAAGTTCAATTCAGGTGTGAGCTTATCATAAAGTGGGTGAGGTGTTAAGGTTAATGTGTCTAAGTTAAAATTTAATAGATGTTTTTTTGCTGGTTTTCTGTTTCTTTCTTTTAAAAGTAAAACAAGGTTAGATTCATCTTCTATACACAAATCGATAAATTCCAAATAAGATCCGAAATAGGATTTCATTGACTCATCATATAAATCGAGAATACTGATTAATTCGCCCTCTTGATTACGGACTTCTAATTTGGAGTCGGAGTATAAAAAAATTTTCTTTGAATCTACTTTTATTTTCATCGGTGCGCTACTGGTCGAAAATTCTGAAACTAATTTTCCATCCAAATCAAGGATATAGGCAATTTCTGAGTTATTTTCTGTTATTAGGATTCTATTTTTGCTGACTTGTTTTAAGTTTCTTAGATTTTCAAATTCTAAATTGCAGTTTAATATTTCCCAACCATTTCCATTCCAACGATGAATAGACCTTCTTCCACTTGTATTTGCAAAAATCACATATGTATATTTCCCAATATTTAGAATTTGATATGGTGCCATGTTTGCCACTTTCGGCGAAGGTACATTAAAAAATAAATCATCTTTGAAGTATAGGATGGAATTCGAAGACCCAAATAAGGTGCAGTCTGGATTGGAATCAAAAGGGTTATCACTTGCAAGATAATATCCAATTGGAAATTCGTAACGTGTGATTTGTTTCCCATCATTTTTGTAAAGGATAGGACTTTGGTTCCAAGAAGCTATCCAGAGATTGCCAAAAAAATCTCTTTCAAAAAGTATCTTTTCGAATCCAGTCACAATGGATTCTTTTTTTACGTCGTTGGTTATAATAGTTTTAATTTCTAACATCTTGATTTTCTGAAATCTTTGAATGCAAATTGAAAACTGTATTTGATTAGGCAATTTATTTTTTTATTTTAGCATTTTTGAATATAAAAACCATGAATATCGCTACAAGCAAAAGTATTCGTCTTGAATTTTATACAATGAATCGTTTGTATAAAAATTCAAATATGTATCAAAGAATTCTTTGGCACATTTTAATTAATTTAAAACAAAGAAACTGAGAAATATTTTGATTATAGTTGTTACGGTGGTGGGCCTGTCAGGTTACGAAAAAAAACGTTCTCCTAATTTCCTTTTGAAACAACCCTATCGTTTAGTATAGGCCTACCGCAAAAACATAGTTAATCGATAATAGAATCAATTAAGTTGAATTTGTGTTTGTCTAAAAATGAAATTTCGTGATACAGTCATTAGGTGATTGTTTTCCTCCCTCAGTGGGTTTTTCTTATCACCCCTTCCAATTGAAAGGAATTGGGGAGCCTAGCTAGTCCCTTTGTTATGGGAATTTTTAGAGAATGAGTGCAGAGGGTTGTAGCAAAAATTGCCACTTTTTCTTTTCGCTTTAGGAGGATGGGAAGATCGGAATTTTGGACATTTAACGGATGTTTTAATCGTAGAATCTAACCCTTCTTTTGGGGTCCCAATGAAAATTCCCTTTTGACCGCTTAGATTTTTCTTTACAAAAGCCTCTAATGGATAGAGGATTTGCCCTAGCTTATTTGCTAAATACGTATAAAATTTTGGAGTCTCTAATGTTTAAATCTCGTTTCATAAAAGTAATCATGCTTCTATGTTTGGTTTCGCTTTTTGCAGTGAATTGCAAGAAAAGCAAAACGGTTCTTTCGGACGCATTTCTAATTGAAAACCCAGGTGAAAAAAAGCCAATTTTAACTCCGGAAGGAAAAGTGAAACGAGGAGAATATGTTACATTGTTAGAAGAAAAAGACTTCAACGGTGTGAAATTCAACTTAGTTGAGATCAAAGGTGTTAGCACAAAAGGTTGGTTAGAAGAAAAAAACCTTTATGAAGGAGAACTGAAGTCTGCAACAGTAATCCGTGATGCTGATTTATACCTTCGTCCAAATGAAAAAAGTGAAAAATCTGGAAAAGTAAAAGCTGGTTTAGTCGTTTTTGTTATAGAAGAAGCTGATAATTTTACATTAATCCAATTCCCTGGAAAAAAATCTTATATCCTCAAATCTGACTTAGGCGATGGAGAAACAGTTGTAAAAACAATTAGCATCTCTGGTTTAGGAGCTGCAACAGTTTCTGCCTCTTCTCAATACATTCAAACAGAAGGTAAAGAATTAGATTACGACCCACGAAATGCATTTGATGGTAAATTCCAAACTGGTTGGTGTGAAGGAAAAACTGGTGATGACGGAGTTGGCGAATCTCTTACAGTATCTTTTCCAAGCACAATCAAGCTAACAGAAATTAGCCTAGTGAATGGACTTGCAAAAAGTGAAGAGAGTTACAAAAACAATAACAGAATTGCATCTATCAAAGTAGAAGGCTCTTATGGAAAAACAGAAACGTTGGATTTTAACGACGATGTTTTCGATTTCCAAACTAAAACTGTAGATTTGGAAGGAAGTAGTTTTAAATTTATCATTACAAAAATTCATAAAGGAAAAATTACCGATACTTGTTTAAGTGAAATCAAACTCACAGGTTCAGAAAAAACTTATTCGAGTGAACCTGAAGAAAATTACGAAGGTACTGACTCAAACTAGAGTTAAATTATGAATCGAGATACTATAAAATTTACTGTCGCTCTTTTGAGTCTCTTCACGAGCGTTTCTCTTTTTGCAGATCCTGGCTTTCAGCCAGGTCCGGCAAAAGTGACTGCTGGCGTATTGAATGTTCGTAACATTGCCGCATCTGGTGGTGATGTGATTGCAACTTTAAAAAGAGGGGATCAAGTGGATGTTCTCGATAGATCCACTAACCAAAGTGTAGAAGAAGATATCACAGATTATTGGTATAAAATCAATCTTGGTAAGAAAAAAACGGGTTGGGTTTTTGGTGGTTTTATTAGTTTCGAAATGAATCTCGAAGGTGGGCTTCGTTGGAAAACTGTAAATCCAGGTGGTGGACAAAAATTTTCGGGAATTGTTGTTTCTAACACTGGCGAGATTGTCGCCGCAACCGAAAAAGGCAATATCCACATTAGTTCGGATAAAGGCAAAACTTGGAGAAAGTTAGTTCCACAAGCTCTCGGAAACAATATTGGAGTCATCAATAAACTAATTCTGATTAATCGAGAAATTTGGGTGGCTGCAAGTGGTGATACTGGTGGCGGAATTTGGAAAACAGCAAATGTCGGGCGTTCTTGGGCACAGTTTAGTACGGCTCAAGGACTTCGTTCCAATAATGTTTTTGATTTAGCTTTTGCAAAAGATGGAAGCGTTATTGTAGCCACAGACAAAGGGATCTCTCAAACCAAAGATGGCGGTCAAACATGGACTTATGATGTCAACGGTGAAGAGTTAGATAAACAAATACTTTCCGTAGCTGTCAGTGAAGATGGAAAAGTATTCGCAGGAACTGCCGATGGTTTATATGCTTTTGTTGAAGGGAACACTCTCTTTGGTGGAAAAAAAGTATCTTGGAACCGAATCGGTAAAGGCGAACCCAATATGGGTGATTCCATCAATTCCATTGGAATCACATCTGATGGAAATCTATTTGTGGGAACCAACCTTGGTGTAAGCAAAAGTACTACCAAAAATCTATCTAAATGGACTGGTGTTGGTGGAAAATCCGTTGTGAAAGACATCTATATGGATGGGAACCGTGTGATCATTGGAACCGATAATGGTTTAAATATCTCTACAGACAATGGTATTTCATGGGTTACTTACAAAACTGATAATGGTCTTGCAAGTAACAAAATCAATGCGATTTCTGTAAACCCAATCGATAAAGTCATTTGGACCAGCTCTGGTGCAGATGGTTTGAGTTATCACGATTAGGTTTTTTTAGTTTCGTGAATTGGAATACCTTAGTACAAAATGTCCGAAGGTATTCCAATGTATTCTTATCTTTTTTAAAAGAAAAAAAAGATCTTATCCGCCATTACCTAACATGGGGGATCCTTTTTTCTATCCTCCTTCTTTTCCTTCTCACATGTTACCAAACGGCTTTATTTTTTTATAATAAAAAGTCCATCACTCATGACCTAGAACAACTAAAGGAAGCATTATCTAAAAATAGCAGTGCTACTATGGTGCCGAAACAGCTTGTGATGATTTTTGATCGAAATCAGAATGTCATCGGTAAGTATAATTCTGGCGTTTCTCTTACGCTATCTGCAAAACAATGTAACGAAGCAAAAGTGTTTCAACAGACATTAATCGCATCGGAAGATAGAGAATTCCAAACACATTCGGGTTTCTCTATTAAGGGGATGATCAGAGCATTCGTTCAAAATCTATTGTCATTTAGAATCAGACAGGGTGGGGGAACCATTTCACAACAGCTCGCAAGAAATTTGTTCACAGATAAAACTCGTAATTCGATTAACAGAAAGATTTATGAAACGATCGTTGCTTTGTATTTAGAATCGATTCTTGGAAAATCAGAAATCATTTGCCTTTACATGAATAAAGCCTATTTCGGACAAAATTCTTATGGTGCGGAAGAAGCGGCTAGATATTATTTTAATAAATCAGTTACTAAACTTACTTATGCAGAAGCAAGTTTACTTGTAGGATTATTACCTGCTCCTTCCCTTTACAATCCCATTCGCAATCCAGAGGTTGCATTTAAAAAACAAAAGGCTGTCATGATGGCTCTGGTTGATATCGATGCGATCACGGAGAAAAAAGCCCAAAAACATTTAAATGAATTCAGAGTTTTTTATCAAATTAAAGAAAATGATGACGAAAATGCTCATGGATCCATTGCAAAAAATGGAACAAATCGTTTGTTCCAAGTGAATGAGGCTCCAGAAGTCAATGAATATGTATTAAAATATTTGAATGAGACGATAGAAGGGTTTCATGAGTCAGAAGCGAATATAAAAGTTTATACAACAATCGATATTCAAAAACAAAAAATATCAACAAAGGTTTTAAATGCTGATATAGAAACCTTACGATGGAATTTTCGTAACCAATCTGGTTTAAGTTATGATGAAGGTAAAAATTACGCTTCTGGTATCAATGGAGTCGTATTTTCAATCCATCCATTTACAGGGGAGGTGTTGGCGGTTTCCGGTGGGACAAACAAAGGGGACTACTATAGAAATATGGTAAGGTCTCTGTATATGAGACGACAAGTTGGATCCGCATTAAAAGGATTTTTATATTGTGCTGCTTTGGAAGAAGGAATTATCGAACCAACGACTATCCTTAAGGATGAACCGATCAATATATCGGGATATAAACCTAAAAATTGGTATGGGAAATATTTAGGCGATATTACAATTGAGCAAGCCTTACAACAATCAGTAAATACCGTCGCAGTTACAGTTTTAAAAGATTTAGGGATTTCGAATTATATTGGTTATCTTTCCAATGGATTAAATCTTTCGTATTCTGAAAAAGATAGGTTCCCAAAAGATTTAACATTGGCTTTAGGATCCGCTGATTTTTCACCTTTAGAAGTTTCAATTCTCTATTCTGAAATTGTAAACGGTGGCGAAATAATTGAAGAAACCATCATTCGAAAAATAGTTTTAAACGATGATGTGATTTTCGAATCTTACTCTAGTTCCGGTGGACATAAAAGAATTTTTAATTCTAAAAATACATCAACTATTCTACATTTTCTAAAATCAGTATTTGCAAGTGGCGGTACCGCGTCTTGGATTGGCAAAAAACAGAACTCAAATTTTTTAAACTTTGATATCGCTGGAAAATCAGGAACCGTTGAAAATGATAATGTAAATTTTAAAAAAATAAAAGGGGCTCGTGATATTTGGTTTGTGGGAATCACTCCAGAGGAAATAACGGTTGTTTGGTTTGGACATGAAAAAGGAGTCCCTATTCCGGGCTCAGGCTCTTCAATGGCAGCATCTACTTGGGCGCATTATGCTCAGAATGCGATTCATCCAAGTGAGAAGAATCGAAAATTTAATCTGGATTTTGTTCCGCAAACTGAGGAATTTGACGGGCCAACCAACTCTGATTGGAACTTGCCTTCTGCCGAGGGAGAAAAAGAACCTAACGAAGATATGGTTCCTTACGATAAGGATCGAGAAGATTCTTCCCCAAACGATGAAAAGTTTTATAAACCACCAGATGAGAAACCAAAGGGATAAAACCTCATTCCAATCCTTTTAAATATTCAGCATATATCTTTAGATATTGATCTGAAGCGAGGTTCTCTTCCCTCACCCGGAGATTCCGAATCGCAATAAAATCTCTATTTAGAAAACTCATGTACAAGTAGATACTTATTTTTCTTTGGATGAAATCAAGTAATGGAAACCTCTTTGGAACTCCTACAATTGTATGTATTCGAATAAACTCTTCGTTTTCCGGAACAAATGAAAATATCAAAACAGCTTTACGTTTTTTTAGCTGTGACTCGATCGTGAGTAAAGTTCCCCCATAATTATGAACTTTGACTTGTATCCTATTCCCTGAAAGGAATTTCATGATTTTATCGGAAAGTTCATTTGATAAAACGTAAGATTCATAACTCATAAACATAATATGAGGACTAAGTATTCGTAACTCCGGCTCCTTATGAAGACCTCTTTTGTGCACCACTGAAAGGTGTTCGATATCAAAGGAATTTGAAGCAAGACTTTGCCAATTTGTATCAAGTCGTACATAAGGTGTTGGTTCAAAACTAAAATCATCTATAAAGCTTAATTCAGGAAATGGAAAATATTTATCTCCTAAAAACACAAAGATACTTTGGCAGACTTCAATCGAAGACAAAACAACTTGTTTTATTTTTGGAATTTTGTCCTCGTGCATCTTTGCATGAATACAGTCCCCCTCAGAATTAAACGTCCATTGGTGTAGGGGGCAAACTATGTTTCCGTTTTTAACTGTTGCGGATTTTAGATCGGCTCCAAGGTGAATGCATCTGGACTTCATAATGACAACTGCATTTGTATCATTTCTAAACAGCACAATGGAGATTCCGTTTAAAGTTCTTTGGATGACTTTGCCTTTTGTTAGTTCTTTTGATGCACAGACAAAATACCATGAAGATGGAATTGAGACCATTTTTGCTCCTATAAACTGGATATGTAGAAGAACACTTTGTAAAGAATTTCACTTAACATAGGAGTTCTAAAATAATGATCTGTTCCCCATGCAGGGATGATATAACTCTCTGGCAATATAGAATCGGTAAGCAAGCCATAACCATCGTTTGGCCCATACTCAGAAAGGATCCTATGTTTTTTTAATATATTGCCTTGCATGTGTGATGGCAAAGGAATCGGAAGTAAGGTTATTTTGTTTTTAATTTGGATATTTATCGGAGAGGTTAAAATTCCGGATAAAGTCGAAAATTCAGTTAGAAATTCAAATGGGATTCCCAAAATTTGTAAAACTGTCTTTTGAATTAATTTTCTAAAGGTGGTTTTATCAAGTAACACATCTGCAAGGGGATTATTTTTAAGTAATCCTCCAATTGTAATCCAAACAAAGATTTTTTTTTGCAGATCTGGTCTGTTTTCAAGTGCTACTCTTAAATCAGCACTTCCTTTGCTGATGGAAAAAACAATTAAGTTGTTTGCATTCGTTTTTTCCAACTCAGCTATGATTTCATTTGCATTGTTTGTAATGGAGCCTTTGGGGTTCACTTCAATTAATCTTGATCGAGTTCCAAAATGAGAACCTATTTTTCTGATAAGTTCACCATCCCCGTCAAATTCGGGAATATCTCTGTAAAATCCTGCTGGGATTACCCAAACTTCATTTTTTAATTTTGGCAAATTGGAAAATTTGACGGGGTTTGAGTTTATTTTTTTTATAAATTTTGAACTATTTGAAAAATGAATTAACTTGTGATAAAAAAATGCCGTGGTCTTTTCTATTCCTACTTCCGTTGTCATTTCTTTAAGCAATGAATTAGTTATCTCCTCAAATTTAATTTTCGGATATAACTTTTTGGCTTCTTCAAATAACTCAAATTCATCGATACTCCTATCCGGAATATAACTTTGTAGTTTTCTAAGCAAACTCATGCGATAGATTTTTTAATCATCTCAGAGGATGTCAAATAATTCTTTTGGAAATCCTTATAGCGGAGGTTAATGTAAAGTTTTTTATTTCCTTCAAAGACAAATCCGAATCAAAGTTAGATGTTTTTTCGCGGATTTTATTAACGGATTGGTTGGTTTTCCTTAGATTAAACTTGATCTCAATCTGGTAAGTGGTTAGGGTTAACAATTAGGAATTGTATAAGTGAATGTTAAATACAAATTATTTCTCCAGTTTGTATTTGTTTATTCAAGAGTTTCATTTCTTTTTTTAATTTTCTATCTTGGTTCAAATTATTTGAATACCAACAGAACCAATTATTACCATTTATATTTCCCATTTGAACAAAAAATACCTTTCTACGAATGGGCAATTTATCCGTATGTATCTGTTTTTTTATTCTTTGCAATTCCTGTGTTTTATTTGGATTTTTTTGAAATAAAAAAACTAGAGAGAAGTTTCATTTTTTCCATTATCATTTCTTGTTTATTTTTTTTAATTTTTCCTACCAAACTTGGGTTTCTGTATACACCCGATCATAGTATTAATTTTATTTATTCTTACTTAAAACAAGTGGACCATCCGCATAATTTGGTTCCTTCTCTACATGTTTGTTTTACTTCGACTATATTTGTCTTTTTATACAAAAAGGAAACAAGAATACCCTTGATTATATTTTTTGTTTTCTGGACAACGCTTATATATTCTTCAGTGATATTCACACACCAACATCATTTTCTTGATATTTTAGGTGGAATGATTCTCTCTTTTATATCCATTAAAATATTCCTTCAGTGATATTGGTTTCGGTGAACTTTCAAAGTTTTTCTTCGGGCCAGTCCACATTTTTAAATATTGTTTGAAATATGTTGTATCTGTTTTTTTATTTTCTGCTGACTTTTTTAGATAAGTCCAAGGTAACTCCGGATGTAAATGATGTTCTAAATCCCAATTTCCATTTAATAAAATTTTCTCATGTAAAAGATTTGTTTTTAAGTTAATAGCGCCTTCCCATACATCTCTTTTCGAAAATGCATGAGTAATGTATTGTCTAGTTGACCAGTTGAATCCAGCGGCAACATAAAAATATATCAAAGTTGCAATTGAAAGATTGAAAACATAGACCACTAATGTCCAGAAGCCAAAAATGAGGAGAATTTCTAATCGAATGCGGATGACATCTTTGGAATTCATGTCTTCCAACATCCTTTGCCCACTTCGAACTTTCTGAATGAACTTACTTTTTGGGAAACTCGGATAAAAAAATATAATGATATTCCCGAACACCGCAACTGGCCAAAACCCTCCCAAAAGCACAGAATACCATTGGCCAAATTTATAAAACAAACTATCGTTTGGATAATAATAATCAAACATTTCATGATCTGTTCGATTGCAGCAATGGTGTTTAGTATGAGTCAATGTTGCGATACTAAATGAAGTTGGGAACATAAAGCCAGATAACACACCTAATACATAATTCCATCGTTTGTACGATTGCAAATTGGAATGTGTTGCTTCGTGAAGTAGGGCATAGTTATTTAAATGGAGAAAAGCAAATAGTATTAAGCAGGGTATAAAATAGTCTGGGTGTTTATCGCCAACCACGATTGCCGCTATGCTCAAAGTCAAATTAGAGAGAGACATTAGTAAATTCAATCGATTGGGGATTTGTATGTTTTGCATTAAATTTTAAATTTATTTATGATTTGCTTTTTTAATCAAATCATAAATAAAGAGACCATGAAACACCTATTTGTTTTTCTTCTGATAGTTTTCACTCAGCAAACGTTATTTGCTGAAGATCCTGCTCACGCTGAATTGAGACAACTGAAAGTTGAGTTTGAACAGGTATTAAAGAAAAGAGACATAGATGGTCTGGTAAACTTGCTGCACCCCAATGTTGTGATTACTTGGCACAATGGGGAAGTTTCTAGGGGAAGGGAAGGTGTAAAAAAATTCGTTACAAGAATGATTTTTTCGGATTCTCCAGTTGTAAAAGAATTCCAAACTGATTTGGATGTAGATGAGCTTACCATTTTATATGGAAATACTGGAATTGCTTTCGGGAATTCAAACGATCACTTATTGTTAACAGAAGGTATAGAAATTAACTCCAAAAATCGCTGGACTGCCACTCTGGTAAAAGAAAAAAATAAGTGGTTACTCACTTCGGCTCACCTTTCTTCAAACTTATTTGACAACCCTCTCTTAACGGCTGCTAAATCATCCACTTATTTTATAGGAACTCTTGGCCTAATTTTGGGAGTTACCATTGGCTTCGGAGTCGGAAGATTGTTTTCCAAAAAAGGCTAAAAACGAATGTCAACTCGCCTGAAAATTGCATTAATCTCTCCCAAGGGACCACTTTATCGCCACCGAACAGGGATTTTTCGAAAGGATCTTAGGGCAGCACCGCTTACATTAACAACTCTAGCAGCCCTAGTTCCTGAGGATTTAAATGCAGAGGTAAAAATATATGATGAAGGAATTGAAGATCTCCCATCTCACATAGACGCAGATTTGGTTGGTATGACCGTCATTACTGGGAGTGCTCCAAGAAGTTATGAACTTTCAAAACAGTTTCGAAATCAGGGAAAAATAGTTATTTTGGGTGGACCTCATGTAACTTTATTGCCAGAAGAAGCAACCAAAAATGCAGATTCGATAGTGACTGGTTATGCGGAAGAGTCTTGGCCCAGGTTATTAAGGGACTTTCAAACTAAAACACTAAAAAAAAGATATTTTATGGACTCTTCTTTTTCTTTGGAAAAAAAAGAGAACTTACCTTTTGCGAAGCGAGATTTGTTAAATCAAAAGGGATACAAGACGCTGAATACATTTGAAGCCACACGCGGATGCATTCACAATTGTGAATTCTGTGTTGTCCCAGCTGCTTGGGGAAGAAAACCTTATCAAAAACCAATCGCCCATATCGTTGAAGATATCAAACAGAGAAAAACAAAACAGGTTTTATTTTATGACCTCAATTTGATTGCTAATAAGACCTATGCAAAAGAGCTATTTGCAGCTCTGATTCCTTTAAAGATATATTGGGTAGGCCTATCAACTACCTTGGTTGGTAGAGATCCAGAACTTCTTGATTTGATGGTGAGAAGTGGATGTAAAGGATTACTAATCGGTTTTGAAAGTATATCCAAAAATACATTGAAAAATACAAACAAATCCTTTAATGATCCAGATGGATATTCCGAATTAATAAAGAAACTACATAAGGCAGGAATCATTATCAACGGAACGTTTGTTTTTGGGAATGACGATGATGATATAAATACGTTTGCTGCAGTTCGTGATTTCGTTTTAGAAAACAAAATTGGGTTACCAAGATTTTCAATTCTCACTCCTTTCCCAGGAACGGCTTTATTTAAGAGATTAGAATCAGAAGGAAGAATTATTGATCGAGATTGGAGTAAATACGATGGCCAACATATTGTTTTTCAGCCGAAAAATATGACCGCCGAACAATTACAAATTGGTCATGAGCAAGTATGGAAAGAGGTATACTCGATCAAAGGAATTGGCAAAAGAGTTTTTGGTAATTTGACAAAGATATTTCCTATTGTCATTGGTGCCAATTCTGCTTACCGATATTATGCAAATAATTTGTCCCGATTTTACACTTGCAGAGGTGGTTTAGTTTGAGATTAACGATTATTCATCCTTGTATAGGTCGAATCCCTGGTAAAAAATACATTAAGGGATGGCAGATGGAATCACTTCCCGCTGCTCATTTAGCTGGACTCACTCCAAAACATATAGATGTAAAATTTTATGATGATCGAATGGAACAAATTCCCTTTGATGAAAATACTGATTTGGTTGCCATTAGTATTGAAACATATACTGCAAAACGTGCATATCAAATTGCCACGGAATACAGAAGGCGGAATATACCGGTTGTGATGGGCGGCTTTCATGCCACTTTAGTTCCTGAAGAAGTTGCAGAATATGCAGAAGCGGTAGTAGTGGGCGAAGCTGAGGATGTATGGAAGGATTTGATCGAAGATTTTGAAAATGGGAAACTCAAACGTTTATATCGTTCTGAAAAACGACCGGATATAAAAAAAGCAAAACCAGATCGGTCTGTATTAGCTGGCAAAAGGTACCTACCAATTGGATTAGTGGAAGCGGCTCGTGGTTGTACTTTTAAATGTGATTTTTGTGTTATCCAAACCTACTTCAATTCAACACAAAACAGGAAAGATACAGAAAGTATTCTGGATGAAATCAAAAGTATCTACGACAAAAGTAAACTCATTTTCTTTGTTGATGATAACATCGTTTCCCATCCTTCGCAAGCGAAAGAATTTTATCGTGCTTTGATCCCACTGAAAATCAAATGGGTGAGTCAAGCTGCCATCACAATGACCCATGATGATGAGATGTTAAAACTTTTAAAAGAAAGTGGATGCCAAGGTGTTCTTATTGGTTTTGAATCTCTGAATCCAAAAAATCTAGAAAAGATGAATAAAACTTTTAACGGGACTAGAGGAGGGATCGAACGAGCTGTACAAAGAATGAATCAATTTGGCATTAGACTCTATGCAACATTCATCTTCGGGTATGAAAATGATACCTTAGATTCTTTTCAAGAAGCAGTTGAATTTTGTATAAAACATAAAATTTTTATGGCAGCGTTCAACCACCTCACTCCTTTCCCCGGTACTCCTTTGTACAAAAGGCTCGAATCAGAAGGAAAACTATTGTACAGCAAATGGTGGTTAGCCGATGAATACCGTTATGGACAAGTTCCCTTTCAGACAAATTTAGACCCCGAAGTAATTCGGACAGAATGTGTGAAAGCAAGAAAGTCATTTTATTCCTTTCCTTCAATTTTGAAACGAATGTTTTCGAAAACAAATTCCGGAAGTTTTTTTATGCTCCAAGCCTTTTTGTTTATTAATTTATTACTTCGGAAGGAAGCAACTTTGCGTGATTTATATCCTTTGGGAGACTTGTCTTTTAAGGGAGAATTAATGAAAGTTAAGGAACCTTTACTTGCCATCCATCAGAATCAATAAAGCAACCAGAGAGGATGACGAAGAGCTGGTTCAATTCACTGCTTCGTTTGCTTCGGAAGGTAGTCTTAAACTTGCTTTAGACAGAACTCCAACTTTTTTTGATTCGCTTGCAAAGGATGGAGAAAACCCTGAGGTAATTATTGGTAGAGATTTATCTTCCAATCAACTAGTAGGTGTTGGCTATAGAATCGAATCGGACTACCTTTTTCAACGAAAACGATTGCGATTCGGTTATTTGGCAGGGCTCCGGTTATTAAAAGGTTATCGATCTGGTATAGCACTTGCGAGAGGTTATCAAAAGTTAAAAGAAATTCACGAAAAAAGTTCATGTAATGGATATTTCACGACCATTCAATCTGAGAATCAGAATGCAATTAGGATTCTCTCCTCTCATAGAGCGGGACTTCCCTTTTATCAGTTTATAACTCGTTTAACTACGTTTATTTGGAATCCAAAGGCTTTTAATAAAAAAACCAAACTACGGACGGTACAAATAAATAATATAAATGAATATAAATCATTTTTAAAAAAAACAGAGAGACCCGCATATTTAAGTCCCTACTTGGATGATTCATTTTATGAAAATAAACAAATAACACGGTATTTCATAAAAGATGGTGAAAAAACTATTTCTTGTTTTTCTATTTGGAATCAAAACCAAACAAAAAGATGGAGAGTTATTGGATATTCTAGATGGATTCATTTTTTTCGGAAATTTTATAATTTGTATGCTCAGGTGAGAAATTTGCCAATTTTGCCGAATCCTGGTTCTACATTGAATTATCTTTTTTTAACACAGTTATGCATCGCAAAAGAATATGAAAATCGATTACCTGAAATATTTTCACAAATTCTCCTAACTTCATTAAAAGATTTTCCCTTTGCATATTTATGTTATACCCTATCAAAAGAAGATCCATGGTACCCGTTTATCAAAAAGATTCCATCTTGGAAAATAGAATCTTTCGCTTACTTTGTTTACTGGAATCCATCCGAGAATCTTTTTGCACAAAAGATCGATGGGTTTAGTATTTGGGAGGCAGGATTACTTTGAGGTTAGAATGCCAAATCATTTCGCCATCTGAGTTAAGCAGGAAAGATATTATGCAAATGTTTGCTCTCATGGAAAAAAATTATGTTGGTCTGTTGTTTGATTCTTTTATTGAAGATCTCAAACAAAAAGATTCCATTTTTTTATTTCATTCCAACCGAACAATTTATGGATTTACAGGTTTGAAGTTATTACCTTTCCATTTTGAAGACCAAGATCTACTCATTGCATATTCAGGAGACACTGTCCTTGACGAAAGTTTTCGCGGGACCTTATCGATCCCAGTTTATTGGGGGATTTTTATGTTAAAACTTTCCGAAAAACATCCAAACTTATATTGGTTATTAACATCTAAGGGATTTAGAACTTACCGATATCTTTCGGTTTTTTTCAAAGATTTTATCCCTATGCCAACCCAGACGAACCAATTTTTAGTAAGATTGCGAGATCAGGTTGCGAACAAATTTTTTCCTAACCTTTATAATCCAAACCTTGGAATCCTAAATCGAGGAGAAAATTCACAAACAATTCGGGATATTGTTTCCGATCGAAATGTAATGAGAATATCCAAGGATCCTTTCATAAAATTTTTCGAAAAAACGAATCCAGATTTTGATAAGGGTCATGAATTGGTTTGTTTGGCTCATTTTCATACCTCCAACATTCATCAATACATTCTAAGAATATTGAACAGTAAATCAAATGTTTAATCTATCTGCGTATCTATGGAAGTTCAGTTGTTACTTAGGATATATTTTTTTTAAGAGAAACTTGAACCGTATCGAAGACGTTCAGTTAGATAACCTAAGAAATATTTTAAAAAATGCAGAAGGAACAAAGTTTGGAGAGAAGTTTACGATCAAAAGAAATTGGTCCATCCAAGAATTTCAAAAACAAATTCCAATTAGCGAATACAATACTTACGAAGACAATTTAGATCGAATTTTAAAAGGCGAAAAAAATGTCTTAACCAAGTCAAAACTCAGAAGAGTTGGTTTAACCAGTGGTAGTTCAGGTCGGGTAAAATACATTCCTTTCACTGACTTATTAGCAACAGAGTTTAATAAATCCATTTCTGTTTGGATTTATGGGTTATTATCCTCTAAACCGAAATTATTAAGAGGTTCATTTTATTTTTCAGTATCACCCACTGGTTTCCCCGAGATTGAAAATGAATACGTAAAAATTGGTTTTGATGTTGATGGTGATTATTTAAAACCATGGGAGAGAATTTTTGCAGACCATCTTCTGGTCGTACCAGAGTGGCTAGGAAGGATACAAAATTCTGATTTTGTTTTGTATGTAACGGCTCTAAGACTTTTAGCGGCAAAGGATCTTACTTTCATTTCAGTTTGGAATCCCTCATTTTTAATTTCAATACTAGAGCTAATTGTAAACAAAAAAGACCTTTTAATAAAGGATCTTCAATATGGGAAAATATCAAATTTTGAAAATTCTATCGCTACGAAATTTCAAAACCAACTGCGGATCCATGTTCCCCAACGTGCAGAAGAACTTGGGAATCTTTTAGAAAAAAATATTCAATGGGCCAAAGTGTGGCCAAATCTATCTTGTGTTAGTTTGTGGACTGATTCATTTGCAGAAAATTCCTTTGCACTATTAAAGGAAAAACTTCCCAATATGAATTTTGAATCAAAAGGAGTCATTGCAACAGAAGGTATGATCAGCATCCCTTTTTACACCGGAAATCAGGGGCCAATTTCACTATTAGCTTACACATCTCATTTTTATGAATTTATAGATAAAGATGGCGCAGTCCATCTTCCGCAAAATCTAATCGTGGGTAATGACTATGAAGTCCTTCTTACGACTGGAGGGGGTTTGTATCGATATAAAATAGGGGATCGTTTTTTAGTTACTGGTTATCACTTTCAAGTACCAATTCTAAAATTTTTAGGTAGAAACGATGATATATCAGATCTAGTAGGTGAAAAAATACACGAAGCCTTTATTGGAAAAGAATTGTTACCAGAATTAAAAAAGTATGATCTCACTGCATCAAATTCATTTTTACGAGGAAATTTACAAGAAGAGAAAGCTTTTTATGAATTAGTCATAGATATGAAGTTCAAAAATAATGAGATTTCTGAATTAACTTCATTATTGGAAACCATTTTGTGCCATAACCCACATTATGAGTATGCAAGAAAAATTGGGCAATTAAACCCTGCAAAGGTGACTCTGTCTGTGGAATCCGAAAAAAGGAATATGGGAAGATCTTCGACAACCAAAAATAGATTTCTACGAAGTCCGCTAAAAACTAAAGTGCCATCCTCATTAACGTCTGAATCAGGATTTTAATCATACTTTTTGTAAAGTATGTATTGAGACAAAACTGTAAAGGATGTACGAGTACACTCAATCACGGTATGGATAGGTCAGATAGGTAACAAAAGAGACAACTCACATGGGTAACACCTACATTGTGTATCGGAGGACAATCCGATACCTTGGAAGGAAACCAAAGTGATAGAAGAAAGAATCAAGTTTATAGCAGCTGTTAAAAGTGGCAATTGGTGTTTTGCTGATCTTTGCAGAGACTTTAATATCTCAAGAAAAACTGGATATAAGTATCTAAAGAATTATGAGTCGGAAGGTATCGACGGACTCAAAGATAAATCTAGAAAAAGAATCACGCAGTCCAATGAAACTCCAAAGAAAATCGTTCACCTAATCGTATCGTTACGAGAAGACCATCCTTCTTGGGGACCTAAAAAACTTCGTCCCATACTTAGAGCAAAGTTTCACCGCATGAAACAGATTCCAAGTGAAACTACGATTGGAAACATTCTTCGCAAAAAAGGCCTAGTCAAACCTAAGAAAAAAAAACCAAGAGTGCCTCAGTCTTTATTTCCTTTCTCTGATGTAGTCGCTCCCAATGATGTTTGGTGTGTTGATTTTAAAGGCCATTTTACAGTAGGTAATGGTAATCGCTGCGATCCGCTTACAATAACAGATGCACATAGTCGTTACCTTTTAGCTTGTGAAATCCTGAATAAAACGAATGCAGAGCAAACAAAAGCAGTATTTGAAAGGGTATTTAAAGAGTATGGACTTCCGCAGGCAATCAAATCAGATAATGGATCACCTTTTGCAAGTAAGGCCATTGGCGGCTTAACTAGTCTTTCTATATGGTGGTTGAAATTTGGGATCCGACCGGAACGTATAGAACCAGGCAAACCATCACAAAATGGTCGCCACGAAAGAATGCACAGAACACTCAAAGAAGAAACTGCATTACCTCCAAGGTCTAGTTTGGATGCTCAACAGCTTGCCTTTGATAGATTCCGTGATGAGTTCAACAAGGTAAGACCGCATGAAGCTTTAGGTTTTCTTACACCTTCTAAAGTCTATAAATCTTCTAAAAGGACATTCCCAAAAAGAATTCTAGAGGTAGCTTATCCAACTCATATTGTTACAGATAAAGTTCACGAAAGTGGTTTTGCGCAGTACGGGCCCCATCGAGTGTTCTTTGGGAATCCTTTTATTGGAGAGGTAGTTGGCTTTGAAGAGATCTCTGACAGGCATTGTCGTCTTTACTTTTCGAATGCAATTCTTGGAATTTTGGATTTGTATACAAGTAAAGTGTTGAAATACCAGAGAATATTGTATAGAATTGACTAGCAAAAGTGTAACCCATGTGAGTGATCTAATGTGTTACCGATGTGCCTTTCCATACATGCATCTTCTTTTATCACAGGACATATCCTTGATATCAATGGTGGTGGTTTTCTACCAGGTGGCGGTCATTAAGATTTAGGAATTTAGCAGTTACCACTTAAGTTTTAGTGGTAACTGTCCTTTCTGTATATCAATACCACCTTTCCATCCTTTGATGATAAAAGATCCCCTAAATTTCGAATCTTCTAGATGAGGGGATTTTTATTTTTTTTTACCTAGTTTCGATTGGTAAGAAAAAGCTCTTGGAATTTCGATCGTGTAAACAATCCCTTCTGTTTCTTCTCCAAAAAAACCTGTTTCTTCCAATACGGTGAGTACTTCTGAAAGATTTTTTTTCGGAATCAAAATGTTGGCAGCTTCCCTTGCGGGAGTGAATGCGTTCTTTTCATTTTGGGAATGAACTAATTTGTTTAGAGAAATAGTCGAACTAGAAACTCCGACTTTTCGTAGACTAGCAAGTGTAGATTCAATGGATTCCTCTTTGCAGTTGATGACAACGTTTACTCCTTCAAAATAATTTCTATGACGAGCCGATTGTCTGAATTGATTGGACTTTTTTCTCCATTCCATATTTCCGTATAATTGATCTAAGGCGGAAATGATTTGGTCCATACTGGCTGCCTGTTTGGGTCCTTCCAAACTGACTTTTGTATTGAGTAAACCTCGGCCAATCGGGAATTCAAAAATAAATCCTCTTCCTGGTAAATCTAACCGGCCTACCTCGATAATAAAGTCCATCGCATGTTCCGCATCAGAAGAGTGGACAACCAATTTTAAAATTTCTTTTTCTTTCGGGATTGTGATTCTTAAAAGTCCCAATTGGTCACGTAAACCAGTTCCTGTTCCATAACTAATGGTAGGAACGGCCACTCCATTTTGTAGAATCAAACGAGCAATGGGTTCTGCTGATCCTCGAGGCAAAATACAAAAAATTCCAGTGAGTCCAGAAAAACCAATCGTTTTTGTTTTTTCTTCTGTTGTTGCAATGTAGTCCGTCGGGACGGGACTGTGGAATTCAATGGTCTCTGAATAGACACTGCCGTGTCCTGGGATGTTCAATTCAGCTGCATCCTTGAAAAGAGAAAGTAAAAAGTTTTCAGTAGATGCTTCACAAGAAACTTCAAAGATCGTAACAGGTGTATCAATGATAGAATGATTTTGATAAAAATCAAAAAGAAGCCAACCTCTTTTAGCAAGGACTGGATACCTACCAGGTTCCATATGGAAATAGTGAATTTGATTCCGTTTTAATGCGGCAACAACAAGGTCAGTTAAATCTCTATGTACGATTGCCGTGATTCGTATTGCTTTTTGTTTAGAATGCATTTTATTTCTCTTTTAACTCTGAATCACGTAACGAAAGTTTGCGGGAATTCTCAACAATCATACCCATAATCAAAACAGATAGGATGGGAAAAGCTGATGCGGCTGCTAAAATTCCAAACCCATCGACGGTCCCGATTTGGTTACCAATCCCAAGTCCCATGGCGATGATCAGCGGAACGGTGATGGGACCTGTGGTCACACCGGCACTATCCCAGGCTATATCAATAAATTCAGGTTTGCTAAATGTATTTAGAAAAAGAAGTAAAAGATAAATTGGAACAACTATCCAAACCAAAGGAATTTCTAATAGAATTTTTAACATTCCAAGAAGAGTCCCTAATCCTACTCCGACCGCCACAGATTGGATTAATAGTGATTTTCGAAATGTACCAACAGTTGTTTCTTCAACTGTGTTTCCTAAAGCAGATAAAGCCGGTTCGGCGAGTGTTGCACTATAACCCAAAAAGAAAGCGAATACAAGAACGACTAGGTAACCTAATAAATTGTCTTCTTTTCCGAAAATAGGTCCGTGGATGGGAACATATTCATACACTTTGTTTTTTTGATTCCAGTTTTCTTCATGGTAGGGAATCCCTGTATAGGACTTTCTTTCTTTGAGATAAAAGAATTTTTCTTCCTTCCCGTCTTCGTTGACTGCTTTCAAAACAGATTTTGGGTTAAAGTTAGGAATGAATTTTGTGGAATCGATCAGTTCGATGGAACGAAAGGTGGAAGGAAGTTTTCCGCCGACTTGGTCTCCCAGTTTATTTAATCCGAAGATGATCCCAAAATTAAAAATGCTGAGACCAATGATAGAGAATCCAATCCCCAAAAACACTTCTTCCGGGTAGGATATTTTTTCTTTTAGAATTAATCCCAAAAACAAAAGTAAAAAAATCGACAAAGGTAAAATGGCTCTGATTGCCAATTCGAAAGCATTAAAAATATTTTCTTTTGCCTTTTTGAAAAACTCAGGTGGATTGATTTTTTTTGGTAAAGATACTTCTTTTTTTGAAGGAATTTTATATGAATCACCAAGCAGAAGTTTGGCTTCTTCCAATTTGATTCCTTGGTTAAAAAATAATTCTTCTGGCATTGGTTTGGGAAGTTTTCCAGAAAAATACATTCCTACTAAAAAAACAGAGAGGATAGGAAAAAGGGAAGCTAGGGTCACCACTCCATAAGCACTGCTTTGTTCATTTTTTTCTGCAACCTTCGAAATCCCGATTCCCAGAGCCACAACCAGTGGGACAGTGACAGGTCCCGTTGTCACCGCTCCCGAATCCCAAGCAAGACCAGAAATAAATTTTAAATTTTCATCAAAGTATGCATATATACTTACACCTAACAGCAAAACGATGGTTGGCACAAGGATTCGCATTAAAGAAAATCCAAATAAAAATCGCAACATCCCAAAAACAACTGAGATCCCAACGCCGATGGCAATGGATAAATAAAGATAGTGAGAGCCTTCATTTAATAAAAAATATAGTAGGGGAGCATCCCAAGGTGCCACCTTACTACCACAGGCGCGAAGAATGGTGATGGCTGGTTCAGCAAGAGTGGCACCAACTCCCATCAAAATGGAAAAAAGGATGATGCTAAGAATTCCTAATTTCTGGGGAAGGCGAAGTCCTAATGCCTCACCTAAGGGCATTAGGCCCAAAAACAGCCCTTCCAAAAAGAAGGCTAAACCAAGAATTACCGCAGAAATTCCTAGGGCAATTAGTCCTGCTTCTTTGATGGGAATTCGCAAAACAAATAATTGAAATAGAGCAAGATAGAGAACAATCCAGATGACGGCTTTGATTTGGTCCCAAATTTTTTTCTGAAAGTAGGGTAAGATTAAAGTGATGGATTCACGAAACCCAATGTGAATGGATTCTTCTTTTTCGTTCCTTGCCATTATGACAAACTGACTAGGAAAATCTTTCTTGGAAAGGGAATAATTTCAAAAGAATGTCTCCTGGCACATGCCAGGAGACGGAGTGTAAACTGGGAAAGAGATTAGTACTTATAAGCCTTATCTTCTTGGATGAATTTTTTAGTGGTGGTTGCGGTGAGATTGACTGTTGGGCGAACCACATGGGTTGGTTCATTGTACCAAAGGAAGGTAGAGACGCTGGAAGTATCTGTTCTCCATTTGAAGTCCGCAGGTACTTGATTGATGGCATTTGTACCATGTCCAGCTACTAGTGCTGTCCATTCCACAAGAGATCCATCATAATAGACTGTTGGGTATCCAAGGATATTTAGAGAAGCAAATCCATTAACCTGTGCTTCAAAGTTTGTACGGCATTGGCTGATAATAGTAGTACCTGGTGTGTAAACAGCTCGTGTTGTATCAAACAATGTTTTGATGGCTGCTTTGTCTAAGAATTCATATCCATCTGCATTGTCTTTGAGAAGATCCGCCCAAGGAAACGTTTTTGAAGATTTGATATTTCCTTCAAAAGGAACAAATGTTTGGTTTCCTGCGCTGGCTGAGGGTGCACCGGAAGATTGAAAGGAAGTTGTGATATAGACTTGGTTTCCTGGGTTTGTTAGAAGTGCATTTCGTGCCACGTTTAAACCATCAGCAGTTCCATTATACTGAGTTTGAGGTCTTGCATCGATGATCTGCTGTTTGGCGGTAAGTCCGGGAAGATTTGCAGTCCCTCCAGTTCTTGCAATCTCATAAATGTCTTCCAATCCAAGGGTAAGCACGGTGTTATCAACTCGTAGTTGTTTCACTGAAAATCCGGCGTTCCTTTCTAAGTTGATTCCAGACCGATTTGCAGAGAGAGGAATTCCTGCACCTGTTGCTTTTTTGTTCAAGTTTCCATTGAGAATCGCCAAGTTTTTGATATCTGCTCCCCAATAGCGCAACCAATATATGGCCCTTGTGACATCTTGTACGGCACCTGCACCCACCGCTTTTGCTGGATAGGCTCCTGCCGTGATTCCATTTCCTGTACCAACTGTAAAAACAACTAAATCTTTTGAGAGATTGATTCCAAAAGTTTTTAGCCAATCATCTACAAACTGACCATTTGCCTGGTAACGAACTGAATTGGAGAATAGGCCTGTGTCTCTTGTTTGATTGAAACGGAATCCTCCATTTGGCAGATCAACAGTTTTATAATCATCTAAAAGGTATACATAGACTCCCTGGCTTGGATTTTCAGCGATATACGGGGAAGCAGCTCCACCTGCAACTCGATCTGCCGCATCTGTTTGTAAGATGATCAGGTTCCCACTTATATGGCTTGGTTTGTTTGCAGACCAATTGTTTACAAATCGGGCCAAAGTTTGCGGAGTGATGAGTCCCCAATTGTTTTGGTTGTAATCATCAGCTGATTCGTTCACCAAATCGGTAGCGGAACTGACTTTGACTTGGTTTGCCGCAAATAGCAATAAACCAGCCAGCAATGTATTGTTGTCTTCTTTCTTTTCTGTACAAGATACCGCAAAGGAAAGTAGGAGGAAAGTTGTGAGTGATCGGGTCCAATTTTGAATCATGGAGTTCTCCTTAATCTATATTCTTGGAATTGTTTTCGTAAACCCGAAGGTGAATGGGAAGTTAATTCTGCTATAGCAGAAGTTAAATCTGCTAAAATAGAGCAAAGCATTGGAAATCAGGTCAGGATTTTGGAAATTGTTCGGTCCATTGGGCGTGGACTCGGTTTTCTGAACAAATCGCAGGAAATTTCTTTAAATTAATTTATGTTAGGTGATGTTAGAACGATGTCAAAGGTTTCAAGAGGAAAATAATCTATTTAGACTTGCCAAAAATTCCGACAATTTCATTTTAAAAAAACGCTAGGCGTACATATATACCTGGCGGAAAACGATTTAACACTTGCCCCACTGTTCACAGTGGCCTGGAGGATATAAAATGGCAGATTTCGAAAAAATTAAGTCAATCATCGTAGAACAACTTGGTGTTGATGAGTCAGAAGTTACACCTGAAGCTCACTTCATCAATGATCTTGGTGCTGACTCTCTTGATACAGTTGAGCTAGTAATGGCTCTTGAAGAAGAGTTTGGTGTGGAAATTTCTGACGAAGACGCAGAAAAAATCCAAACCGTAGGCGATGTAATTAAATTCATCGATAAACTTAAGGGGTAATTCCCAATCCAAAAACCGGGTTCCCCGAATAGAGGAACCCGGATCTTCGAACCCTTGTCCGACTCGATTCGTATCAAACTCCCACCTGAAAGAATTTCCTCCCTTAAAGAACTCCAAGTTTTAACGAAAACCCAATTTAAGGATATTTCTCTTCTCCACCTAGCATTTGTTCACAGGTCATTCGCAAACGAAGACTCAGATCGTTATTTATCTGATAATGAACGTTTGGAGTTCCTTGGTGACTCGGTTCTTGGAATCTTAGCTGCTGAATTTTTATATAGATCCTTACCCAAGGGAAAAGAAGGGAAACTTGCAAAATTAAAAAGCAAAATGGTTTCAGCCCCCGCTATAGCGAAATTAGCGCGTGTGTATCGATTCCCTGAGTATTTACTCCTCGGCAAAGGCGAGAGGGACAAAGGGGAAGCTAATGCCAACCTACAAGCAGATTGTTTTGAAGCCTTCCTTGGTGCTTTGTATTTGGACCAAGGTTTAGAAAGTTGCCGGAAGTTTCTCACTCCTCATTTCCAAATGATGGAAAAGGCAGTGGATGATGCCGAAGAAACAAAAGATTATAAAACCATTTTGCAGGAATTTTGCCAAAAGAAATGGAAAAAATTACCTGAATATTCTGTTATGAAAGAAGAGGGTCCTGATCACGATAAAGAATTCCTTGTTTCTGTTGTCCTGGAAAAAAATTTCCAAGCAACAGGGGAAGGAAAAAACAAACGTCGGGCAGAACAGATGGCAGCAAAAGCGGCCTTACGTTTTTTAAAAATACTATGATCGATTTTTTATTAAAATCCAAATCGATGAGAGTCCGTGTCGCCGATCTCATCCAAGATCCCAAGGGTAAAATTTTGCTTGTACAACAGCAAAAAAAACAGTCTGGGTATTGGTTACTTCCCGGTGGTGGGATTGAATTTGGTGAGTCGGGAGAGGAAGCACTCAAACGAGAACTGAATGAAGAATTGTCTCTGGAAGTGAGTAAAATTGATTTTTTATTTTTAAATGAATCAATCGATCCAAATAAAAAACGCCACCTCATTCAGATTGTTTTTTTAACCAAGGTCAAAGATCTATTACCGGTATTGAATCCAAAAGAAAAGGCAATTTCTGGATTCGGTTATTTTACTACCAAAGAAATTTTGTCTATGGACATTCGGCCCGATATAAAACATTACTTCCGCGCAAAAACAACAAATAAACCTAGATATATTTCCAGCCCATGGGTGAATGAACCATGAAGTTGTCAGAACGTGAAATTGTCGGACAGGGGTTTCGTTACCCGATTGAGTTACACGAAGACTTCCAAGGCCTCACTGAAAAATTAAATTCATTACCCAAGGTTTCAAAAATCTATGTGCTTACAAGCCGAGAAATTGCGGGGATTTATGAAAAATACATTACCAAAGAATTAAAGTCCTTAAACGTCCCTTTTTCTTTTATTTATCTAAAACCTGGCGAAAAAAATAAACATATCGATCGAGTGAAGAAGGTTTATAACCAACTGATTGAAACGGAAGCTGATAGAAGAGCTGTTGTCATTGCTTTTGGTGGTGGTGTGGTAGGTGACTTTGCCGGTTTTATTGCAGCTACCTACCAAAGAGGTGTACGTTTTGTTCAGGTTCCAACAACGCTGCTTGCTTGCGTTGATTCGTCAGTAGGTGGGAAGGTTGCCGTGAATGTTGATTCCGGTAAAAATATGGTAGGTGCTTTTTACCAACCAGAGTTTGTTTTTGCTCCACTCTTTACACTTTCTACTCTGCCAGAAAAAGAATGGAGTTGTGGGTTAGCAGAAATCGCAAAACACGCATTCCTCGATGGCGGCGATTTTTTGGAAAAAATATCGAATTCGAAACGATCGGAATATACTGCTGATTCACTAACTCTTCGTTATGCGATAGATGAGTCTGTGCGAGTAAAATCAGGGATTGTTGGCCAAGATGAAAAGGAATCGGGGTTACGTGCAGTTTTAAATTTAGGACACACAACAGGCCATGCCATTGAATCACTAACCCAATATAAAAAATATTCCCACGGAGAAGCTGTTTCTGTGGGCCTTGTCACTGCCTTATTGTTATCCAAAGAATTGGTTGGATTTTCTGAATCAAATTTTCAAAAGGCAATCACCCTAATGAAAAAACTGGAACTTCCCACTCGTTTGGATGAAAAACCGGAAGAAATCTTAAAACATATGGAACATGACAAAAAAAAGGAAGGTAGTTCCTTAAATTTTGTTCTTTTAGAAGATTTCGGAAAACCAAAGTTTGGTGTTCCAGTGGAAAGAAAGTTGATCCTTGAAATTTTAAAACGCCAAAAAGGAAAACTATAGAATGGGTAGGGGAAGCCTAAAAGAATTCTATTTGGATTTAAATCCATTAACTTTGCTTCGTAGCACTAACCGTGATTTTGCGGAAACCATGATTTTGTTTGGATACATGGTTGTATTTGCTGTTTTTTGTTATAAAATTACAATGATTCTTGTTGAAAGGATCAAACCTGCTCCTGATGCGGTTCATGAATACAATCGTAGAAAAGTAGCCCGCATGGGATTTCTTTTGGTTTTTGGGATTGCTTACCTTCCCATTGTGTTTTCTAGTCTGTCGCTTTTGCCAACGGTGCTTGGTCTTGCTGGTGCCGGGATTGTCATTTCACTCAAAGAAGTATGGCTCAATATGGTCGGTTGGTTTATGATTATGGGAGCCAACGGATTTAAGGTGGGAGATCGGATTGAACTAGATAATATCAAAGGTGATGTTGTTAATATTGGTTTTTTTAAGTTCACTCTATTAGAAATTGCTTCAGACCCAAGATTTGAACAATCAACAAATCGACTCATTCATTTTCCAAACTATAACATTGTTTTGTATCGATTTTTCATCGTTTCAGAAACTATGGATTTTGTTTGGGATGAGTTTAAGGTTTTCTTAAAGATCAATTCCAATTGGGAAAAAGCAGAAAAAATCTGTTCCCAAATTCTTCATGAAGAATTGGTTTTAGCTCCTGAATTGGTAGAATCAAAAATTCGAGAGATGTCTAAAAACTATCTGGTTCGACTTGGCAAAACAACTCCTATCGTATACACTTCTTTAGAACCAGACGGAACTATCCTGATGTGTTTGCGTTACTTAACTCCCATTCGGTCAAAGAGACTCAATCGAATTCTTATCTCGAAAGAAATCCTAACAAAGTTCAAAAATGAAAATGACATCTACATCCACACACATTAAAGACAGTTCGATTTGGGTATTTGTATCCTTATTAGTTGTGATTTTAGTTTCCGGTTTATTGTTTGGTCCTTGCAAAGCAACAACTGCAAGACCCGGTTCCATTCCTAAAGATGCCAACTATGAAAAAAAAACAAATCTCTACCTTTTGGCGGCGGATGGTTTTTATCGTGAATGGTATGAAAATGGAAACTTAATTACAGAAGTGCCGGTTGATGCACTTGGCCAACCAAATGGATATGGGAAAAAGTTAAATTACCTCACCGGGATTACCATCATGGAAGGAAATATGAAAAGCGGTGATCGGGACGGACTTTGGAAGTTTTATTTCTCTGATGGGAAATTGTACATCGAACAAAATTACAAAGCAGGGAATCGTAAAAAACAGCTTTGGATTCGATCCGCTGAGCTCGGAAATGAAACCGGACCATACTATAGATACTTTCGTAGTGGTCGATTGAACGAAAAAGGTTTTTTTGACGGAGGGTTACGTACGGGAGATTGGGTTCGTTATTATCCTGATACAAAAGTAGAAGAAAAGGGCAGTTACGAAAACGATAAGAAGGTGGGTGAGTGGTTTTATTACTACCCAACTGGTGCAAAAGAAGCAACCGAAATCTATTCAAATGAAGGAGAATTGATTTCTAGATCTACGTTTTATCCGAATGGAAAGGTTTGGTGTTTGGTGCGCAAAGGAAAAGAATCTGAGTGTCAATAAACACTCAGAATTCTGTAGCTTTCCCAAAAAGACCCAAATGATTTTGGATCAAATCAATATTAAAAAGTAATAAACTAAACAAAAACGTTACGAAGAATACAATCAGTATTGTGCTAAATAGGGACAAAAATCCATTCCTTAAAAAACGAAATTGTAAATAAGCAAAACTAACACTGAGATTTTTCCAATAGCTACTGTTTGGTTCTCCCCCCACTTTTTTATAATTGAAGATATAAAATAAAGATAAAATCCCAAGTAAAAAGAAAATAAAATAACTAAATTCTGTTACATAGTGTTTTTGTAATAGAAAAAGTGGAATATAAATTAAGTTTCCGATCAAGATCCCAATCAAGATGATGATGGCAACATGAAACACTGGCGCAAAAATAGATCCAGTTTTTGTGTTACTTGGAGATCTTCCTTCTTCTTCTAAAGAAGATGAAAATTGTAGTGATTGAAATCCTTCCGCTAATTCTTTGTTTTTTAAAATCAACCGATAGGATATCACACTGATTCCGTACGTAGTGATTAAAAAAACGAAATAGAAATAGGAAAAAACTTCCTGTTGCATTGCCAAGTTGAGTTGGTAAAAGACTTTTGGAGCCAAAACAACAAAAGAAACCGGATAAAAAACGTTTGCCAAAGTTTTATGAAACCATGCTCGGTAGGCATAGGATACTGCGGTTGAAAATGCTAATAACAAATAGAACAAAGAAAGCCCAAGTAATAACTTTTGACCAACTAGTACTCGTTTAATGTTTTCTTTTGTATCTTCCTGCTCTGTATCTACAGGAAGTTCTCTTGATTCCAACTCAACTAAAAATGATTCCAAATAGGAAATTCGATTTAGAACTCCATTTTCAGCAACTACTTGAGGTTTCATTGATTCCATTGCCGATTCGGAAGTTTCTGTGGCGATATAATCGGGAAATTGAACCGTATAATCAACAAAGAGGGAGTGAATCAGAATGATGGCAATAAATGCCGAAGTGATGATCGGAAGTCTTCTTTTTATTTTTTCCATAGATGTTTATAAGATCACAAAAATAGTCATCATCCCAATCGCAAGAACGATTAACATAATGATATAAGGCATTAAATGAAAACTTTCATCAGCAGAAAGTTTTTGATTCTGTTTTGCTTTGGTAACGGCGGCAGTTGGAGAAGCAACAGAACCTATGATATTGGCTGCACCTTGTTGTGCGTCGGTTGTTTTGATTTTTACAGAATTCTCTTCTTCAATGATTTTTCCGTAGATTTGTTCATTGATTTTGATGACAACTTCCGAAAAATTCTTGTTATTCGAGATATTTACAATTTTTGCGGGAATTTGTTTGATTGCGCCAGATTCTTCTTTGAGTTCTAGAGTATTGATGATGGAATCTGTGACTGCATCACCAGGAACCAAACGAATGTATACATTGTCGCCTGCTTTTAGTTCAACGAGTGGAACTCCATTCACGGGGGAGAGTTGGAACTTAAATTGAACAATTTGTTTGTCCGCCGGGATTAAAAAACCAGAGGCTTGAGGAACCGGAGTTGGAGGCGGGGCTTCTTTTTTTGCAACTTCTTCCTCGTCCACAGTGGTTTTTGAAACTTCACTTGGATCAATGAGTTCAAAATGAATTTCTACCTTAGGTTCTGTATTTCCGGAGGTTCTTTTATGGATTTCGCTAAAAACAAAGTCCAAACGATCTGTTAGGTTGTGATCCATATAGTGAAGGATCTCTTCCAAAAAACTTTCTGATCCAAATTTTGTTTTGATCAGCTCTTGGAGGGACTTTGTGATGTTTTTTTGTTGTTCCCCTTTGTAAATGACCCGTTGCATCCGGTTGTAAAAGTCCTGAAATGTGGACCGAACTGGCAAAAGGGACAGTGGGCTTGTACACGAAACTCCCTCAAACTTCACCGATTTGGTTTCAACCGGGTCAATGACAGCAGCAATCATGGTGTAGACCATATTGGCTTCGTCTCGAAGGTTTACTTTGACAGAATAATAGTTTGGTGTCTCAGGCATAAGGTTCTTTTTTGACAGTATCCATCTTTTGAAGAAAGCTGTCAAAAAGATTAGGTCATCATGGGAATTGTCTCTTTAATCACAATCCGTTACATCCGAGGGTCCCGAGTACTAGGATTCCTCTCCATCAAATCCAGGCTGTCGTTCATTGTTATGGCAGTGGGAGTGGGACTTCTCGTCGTAGTCCTCTCCATTTTCAACGGATTCCAAAAACAAGTGAAAGAATCTCTTTGGCAAGGGGGTCCACATATCACCATCGAAAACTCATATGGGTCTGGGGCGATTTATGATTATGAAAAGGTCATCGCTCACCTAAAGTCAGATCCAAAATTGGCAGAGTCTTTTGTTTCTGTCGAGGGAAACATAACGAGTCATGGACTCATTCAAAGCAATAACAACTTCAACCCCATTATGATTCGAGCAGTCCCCGTGGACTCAGTAGAAAAATTAGTGGAAAATGGATTACCAAACTTCCCTCGCATTTTGCAATACGATCGAGATGCAATCCAATCCATCAACACGAAGAAGTTGGTTGTTGTGGGTAAAGAAATGAGTGCCATCTACGGGTATGGGCTTGGTCGTGAAATTACTATGGCTGTTCCTGGTGGAAGATTTACTGTGGAACGTGGGGTTCAGGTGAATGTCCAAACATTTCGATTGACCGGACTTTTTAAAACAGGTTATTATAATTACGATTCTAAGTTTGTGTTTTTATCTCTCCCACAAGCACAAGAGTTTTTTAAAATGAAAGGAGCGGTCAATCAAGTTGCCATTAAGGTTCGTTCCTTGGATGATTTAAAACTCACCAAACATCGAATCTTATCAAGGTTAAACGAAGATAACTGGGACAAAAAAATTCAAGATGAAACTTCTTGGTCTGTCCGAACGATCGCTGAAGAACAGGAAAACTTTTTAGCAGCACTAAGACTTGAAAAAACAATTATCTCCATTATTGTATTTTTATTTATTGTCCTTGCTGCTCTTGGAATGGTGGCCACCGTCCATTCATTGATTCGAGCAAAAAGAAGATCAATTGGGACATTGAAGGCCCTTGGCCTAGCTTCTAACGATATACTTTTAATTTTTACATTAAACGCAATGATTGTAGGTATCTTGTCATCGTTAGTTGGTGGGATGGCCGGGATCTTTATTGCCACTAAGTTAGAAGTCATTATCAACGTAATCTCTGAGATCATCAATGGAATAGGCGGATTGCTGAACCCTGGTGATTGGGATCCAGTAGAACTTGTTCCAAAAGATATTTATTATTTTGATCATATCCCTGTGGATATTGATATTTCTTTTATCTTTATGGTGACAACGGCAGCGACCATTCTTTCGGGTCTTGCTGGTTATTTCCCTGCACGTATGGCTGCGAATCTAAACCCTGTGGATACAATACGAAATGACTGATATGAATATAAAACCAACTGTTTCTGTTCGCAAATTAGAAAAATACTACCAAGTTGTGGATAAAAGATACCATATCATTTCAGGTTTAGATTTTGAAGTTTTACCTGGTGAAATCGTTTCTGTAGAGGGGGCATCAGGAGTGGGGAAGTCCACTCTTCTCAATATCCTCGGTGCTATGGATTCGTTTGATGACGGTGAGGTGGAGGTTTGCGGAGTTAGTTTAAAGAACCTAACCGAAAAACAGAGGGAAAGTTTTCGTGCCGAAAAAATTTCTTTTATCTTTCAACAACATCTTCTTTTACCAGATTTTACCGCTTTAGAAAATGTGATGATGCCGCTTCTCATTGCAAAAATAAATCCAGGTTTGGCAAAACAACAGGCCACTGAAATTTTAAAAAAGGTAGGCCTTGGAGAAAGGACGGAAAGTTTTCCATCCCAACTCTCAGGTGGAGAAAGTGCAAGGGTTGGTGTGGCAAGGGCACTTGTAGGACGAAGGCAACTGATTTTGGCAGATGAACCAACAGGAAACTTGGACAGGGATAACTCTCGCCATCTGATGGATTTAATCAAAGAACTTCAGAATGAATTTAAGTTCTCTTTGATCCTTGTGACTCACGACTTGGAACTTGCCTCTATGGCACACAAAAGAAACCGAATTGTATCCGGAAAACTAACTCCAGTTACATAGAATGCGTTTTTGTCGTTTTTGCGGAACCACAGAAATCCAGTTTCGTAAAAGCGGCAAGTTTGGTTGTGTCCACTGCGTTTCTGTTTTTGAATATCCCAAACCAAATTTCAAAAAATTAATTTCGGAAAAACAAATCCAAACTTTGGAAAACTTTGTAAAAAAAAATACAAAGTATTTAACTCTATTATCTTTAAGAACAAGAATCACAAGAAATCTAAAATCGAAACTTTTTCCTTTTTACGAACCTTCCGATATAGAGATAAAACGAATGTTAGTTGAAAGAAAAATAGATTCATTTCTTTATCCCAATGGGTCTTTACCTACCGAAACACGAGATAAAAATCTGGTTTCTACGATGGGTTTATATTTGGGATCGGAAGACCACCTTCGTTTTGAAAAAATTCTCTCCGGTGAGGAATGGAAACGAGAAATGTTTCGGCCTCATTCGGGAAGCCAAACTCGCCTATTTCGTTTTTTGTTTCAGAAGGAGATTTGGGCGAAACTCCCGGGACTCGGGTTTATTTCGTCCTGTCCGACCAATTTGGGAGCAGGAAGGAGAGATTCGGTCCTACTAGGAGTGGATCCAGAGCTTGCGATTGGGTTTTTTTCAAATTTAAAAACATTGTCTGAATTTGGTATAGAATTTGCTCCTTCCACCGATCATAGACTTAGGAACATCGGAAAAGACCGGGTTCTTGTCGTAAAAATCTCGTGGAAGAACGCCTCCGTGGTTCAAAAACGTCAGTTTTACAAAATTCTTGGTTTACTCGGCTCGTATTAAACCGGTACGGTCATGATGGGAACAAAGAACGTTCGTCTAATTAACAAAGGCAGGGTGCGGCATGTTGGAATTCACAAAAAGAGCAAAAAGAGTCATCAACGAAATCGCCCAAGATGAGGCAAAACGTTTGGGTTCCGATTTTATCGGTCCTGAGCACATTCTACTTGGGCTTCTCCGGGAGGAGGACTCTGTCGCGATCAAGATTCTTACGAATCTAAATATCAATTTAAACGAACTTCGTAAAGAAGTCGAAAAAAGAACTCGTGAGGGTTCGGGTGCCTTGCTTTTGGATGTAAGCCAAGGACAAGACAAATACCAAAAAATGATCGAAGTTTCTAAAGAGGAAGCAAAACGCCTCAAACATAACTATGTTGGAACAGAACACATTCTATTGGCATTATTACGTGATAATAATAATATCGCAGGCGGATCATTATCATCTTTTAGCGTAAATTATAACGTCATTAAATCTGAAATTTTACGACTTCTCGGCGCGCCACCTTCTGGTGCTGTGGGTGGAACAACTGGCACACAAGGGGCAACCCAAGGCCAAACACAACAACAAGCTGCCCCCAGACAAGAAAAGAGTAAAACTCCTATTTTGGATGAGTTTGCAAGGGATCTAACCCAACTGGCTCGTGAGAAAAAATTGGATCCAGTCATTGGTCGTTCCAAAGAAATCGAACGAGTCATCCAAATCCTTTCTCGTAAAACGAAAAACAATCCGGTTCTTGTAGGAGAATCGGGTGTTGGGAAAACGGCCATCGTCGAGGGTCTTGCCCAAGCCGTAATCGAAAAATTGGTCCCTGATCTCCTTTTCGATAAACGAGTGTTATCTCTCGATTTGGCAAGTCTTATTGCAGGAACAAAATATCGTGGTGAATTCGAGGAACGATTGAAAAAAATCATGAAGGAAATCGTTACCTCGCAAAACATCATTATCTTTATTGATGAGTTACACACTCTGATTGGAGCCGGTGCGGCAGAAGGTGCAGTGGATGCAGCAAACATTCTAAAACCAGCTCTTGCCCGTGGGGAGTTACAATGTATCGGTGCCACAACCAATAACGAATATCGTAAATACATCGAAAAAGATTCTGCTTTGGAAAGAAGATTCCAAATGGTAAAGGTTCTAGAACCTTCTGTAGATGATGCGGTTCTCATTCTAGATGGTTTGAAAAAAGCATACGAAGCACACCATAAGGTCCGTTATTCGGAAAAAGCGATCGAACAAGCGGTTAAGTTATCGCACCGTTATATCAACGATCGTTTTTTACCAGACAAAGCCATCGATATCATTGATGAGGCAGGGGCAAAGGCACGTCTTGCCAATTGCCAACGTCCTAATGAAATCAAAGAAATAGAAGAAGAAATCAAAGGTCTTTCTGTTAAAAAAGAAGATTTAGTTCGTAGCCAAGAGTATGAAAAGGCTGCAGCCGTTCGCGATGAAGTGAATCGTAAAAAAGGCCAGTTGGAAGAAAAAACCAAACAATGGCAAGAACGAATGGAAGGGTATGCTGTTTCCATTGAAGAAGAGGACATTCTTTCCGTTGTTAGTCTCTGGACAGGAATCCCTTTGAAAAAAATGGAACAGTCCGAAAATACCAAACTTCTCAATTTGGAAGAGGATATCAAAAATCGTATTGTTGGCCAAACCGATGCCATCGAAAAAGTAGCACGTGCAGTCCGCCGTTCACGCACAGGTCTCAAAAGTGAAAAACGTCCTACTGGTTCGTTTATTTTCCTTGGACCAACCGGTGTGGGAAAAACGGAACTCGCTAAGGCACTCGCAGAACAACTGTTTGGATCAGAGGATAATATGCTCCGCATTGATATGTCGGAATATATGGAACCTCATGCAGTTTCAAGACTCATTGGAGCTCCTCCAGGTTACGTAGGATATGATGATGGTGGTCAACTCACAGAGTTTGTCAGAAGAAAACCCTATAGTTTGGTACTTCTTGATGAAATTGAAAAAGCTCACCATGATCTTTTTAACATCCTGCTTCAAATTATGGAAGAAGGGAATTTAACTGATACGAAGGGTCGTAAGGTAAACTTCCGCGATACGATCATCATCATGACATCGAATATCGCTGCGAAAGAAATTTCGAAAGGTGGGCGATTGGGTTTTGAAGACTTTGCAGACGAAAGAGAAACCTACAAAGCAGAACAAGCTCGTGAACAGTTAAAAAAACATTTTAATCCAGAATTCCTCAACCGTGTGGATGAAGTGGTTTACTTTGCTCCTCTAAAAAAAGAAGAGATTGTAAACATTGTGGATATTATGTTGAAAGACTTTAACAAACGTTTGACTGAAAAGAAAGTGCTTGTGGATCTTTCGCAAACAGCAAAAGAACATTTTGCAACCATTGGATACGACCAAAACTATGGAGCTCGTCCACTGAGACGTGTGTTCCAAAGAGAATTGGAAGATTATATGGCGGTGCAGTCTTTGAAAGGTGTTTATGACAACCCTACAAAGATCCTCGTTGATTTTGCAGAGGGAAAATTAGTGTATTCGGAATCTCCTTGGTCTGATTACAAAGAAATTCCGAAAAAAGACGACGGTTCTTCTCCGAGCACAGAGGAAAAAGATTTGGCTCTCGTCTAGAGAGCCTTTCGGAAAGGCGAACGGAAATGGCTATTCTCATTCCCCTCGTCTTTCTGTTTTCTTATTTTTTCATCCGAAAAATTTGGTTCCAACTCCGGAAAATCCGAACCGTTGGGACGATTGAAAGAATCGAATTGGGATTCATTCGGCCGAATCTCATCCTTCCAGAAGTGAAAGTCTACTATAAATACTACTTCCAGTCAGGCCTATATTTTGGGTCTGGTTATCTCAACCTTTCCGATTTTCTCTTAAACCAGGAATTTCATGTCCATATGGGCCCGGGAGAAATCCCGATTCTTTACACCGCCGATACCGAAATCATCACCGAAGAACATATCGAACATTACTTGCTTTCCAAGGGGGGAAGCGTTTTCCTATACCTGGACCCCATCGAACCTTACCATTCCAGGATTGATTCGGTCAATTTGAACTCCATTACAGTTCCATCGGACCTTTTATGAAACATTTGATTCTCACTTTTTCAGTTACTTGTCTTCTTGTAACATCCCTTCACTCTCAAGGAAAAGAACAAGTAGGTTCAGCTTATTTCCAAGCTGTGGATGAATATAAGGTTAAAAATTATAACAAGTCAATTGAACTTGTAAAAAGTTTACTTACCGATGGCAAATCGTCTTATGAGTTTTACGCACTACTTGCATTTAACTATGATAAGTTGAATGACTTTGAAAATTCTTATAAAAATATGTTGGAAGCAAGGAAACGGAAACCGGACGACGAAGACCTTTTACAAGCAAGTCTTGCAATTTTAACACGTCATAAAAAGTGGAAACCTGCGATCGAACTTGCTGAAAAAACCATTCCTTTGTATCCTCAGAATCCTGAAGTAAGATACTTCTATGCGTTAGCACTTTCAGAAAAAGGTGCATCCAAAACAGCTCTCTCCCAAATCGAAAAAGCAAAGGCAGGAAGCCCTAATGATTTTCGAATGTTAGAGTTGGAAGGAAAAATTTATTATAACCTAAAAAACTATGATAAAGCTGATGTGAGTTTGAGATGGGCATCTTCTTTAAAACAAAATTCTGCTGAAATTTGGAATAACCTTGCTTTGGTTCAAGAATCATTATATAAAACAAATAAAAAGTTGGGAAAAAAATCCCAAGCAAACACTTATTTGGCGGAAGCAAAAGAATGCATCCAAAAGGCTTCTGACCTAAACGGAGAAAGTAATACAATCAAAGAAAACTCTAAACGGATTGTAGCGCTCAGCGACTTGTGAAAATTAAGTTTCATACGCTTGGCTGTCGGTTGAATTTTTTTGAAACCGATGGTATGTACTCTGTATTAAAAGACAAAGGTTTTTCTCTGGCGGAAGCTCAGGAAGAGGCACAGTATATTGTTGTGAATACATGTACGGTGACAAATAAGGCTGATGTAAAAAATCGAAATATTATTCGTAATGCCATCCGAACAAATCCTGGTGCAAAGGTTTATGTGACTGGTTGTTATGCAGAAACTGATAAAGAAATTTTACAAAATATTCCCGGTGTATTCGGAGTTTTTGGAAATTCCGAAAAAAGTGCTCTTCCTTATAAGATTTTAGAAGATTGGGAAGGGAAAGACAGTTATCCCGAGAAAACACTGGATCGTTTTGCTTATTCCGATGTTCTGCCAGAAGGTCATACTCGATCTTATCTAAAAATCCAAGATGGATGCAATCGGAAATGTTCTTATTGTAAAATACCAGCAGCTCGTGGGCTTGGTGTTAGTCGAAATTATAATGATGTTTTGGACCAAGTTCGGTATCTCCAAGATAATGGAGTTGGTGAAATTCAGTTAACGGGTGTTAATTTGGGTTGGTATCGATTGGAGAATGGCGAAAAAGGATTCCTCAATCTTTTGGAAGATATTTTAAAGATTTTAGAATACTCTAGGATTCGCCTTTCATCTATTGAACCACCAGATGTAGGTTCTGGTTTGTTAGACTTAATGAAACATCCACGATTTTGTAAATTTTTGCACGTCCCCATCCAGAGTGGGAGTCGTAAGGTTTTGAAGGATATGCGAAGGACTTATCATCCTGATGCATTTCGAACCAGGATCGAACTTGCCAAAGAAAAGCTACCAAACCTGTTTCTCGGAACCGACGTAATTGTTGGATTTCCATCGGAAACGGAATTAGAGTTTCAAGAAACAAAGGATTTATTGGTCGAACTTGGATTTGCAAAGTTACATGTATTTCCCTATTCTGTTCGAAAGGGAACAACGGCTGAATCGTTTGGTGATCCAATTCCTGGTGATGAAAAAAAACGCAGAGTATTGGATTTGATGTCACTTAGTTCCACTCTTCATACAAAGTATGCAGAGTCTGTCATAGGAAAAACCTATGAAGCCATTCTTGAAAGTGATGGTAGGTTAGTGACTGATAATTATTTGAAAGGTCGATTGGAAAATTCAGAAATTTTTAGCACTCTACAAAAAGGTCAATTCGTTGATGTTAGGTGCTTGGAATACAAACCCGCCAAAGATAAAGAAGGTGAGTTCGTTTTTGGCCTGTCCCTTTAGTTTTTTATAGAAAAAGAATTTTCAAAAACTTTCGATTATTGACTATTAGGTCATCATGGATCGTAAAAAGTTATCTATCGTTGGTTTTATCTTTGTAATGGTTCTAATCGTTACAATTTACCTTTTCCTTAGAAATTCCCAATCCAATCGTTTAAAAATCGAAAGAGGTTCTTTGGTAGAAGCAGTTTATGCTTTAGGAACTGTCAAACCTGTTGAAAGTTTTAGTTTAAAGTTTGGAATTGCTGCTTCCGTTCGAGAAATTTTTGTGGAAGAAGGACAAATGGTCACGAAAGGGCAGGCTCTTCTCACCAACGATTCAGGGATTACTTTTCGATCTCCTTTTACAGGCACCTTGACAAAGTTAAATGTTGCTAAAAACGAAACAGCAATGCCTGGACTTCCTCTTTTAGAAATCCAGAATTTAAAAGAAGTATACATCTCTGTGTCATTGGACCAAGAATCGGCTTTAAGGGTCAAACCTGGCCAAGCAGTCCAACTTAGTTTTGAATCCATTCGTGGAAATGTGTATAAGGGAAAGGTAGAAAGGATTTATCCTTCGAACGGCCAGTTTTTAGTTCGTATTGAGCCACATGAACTTCCGCAGGGGATTTTGCCTGATATGACAACGGATGTTGCGATAGAAGTTTCATCAAAAGAAAATGTCGTTTTAGTTCCGCTAGTTGCCGTGGATAGAGGTAAAATCTATCGTTTTCGAGATGGAAAACGCGATAGAATAGAAATTCGAATTGGAGCAATCAATTCTGAATTTGGAGAACTCATCCAAGGAGATTTAATAGAAGGCGACGAAGTATTGGTTAAAAACTAGTATGTTGTTTCTTGCCATTAGACAAATTCTTTCGAGACCGCAACAATCGATTTTAACATTGATTGGAATCGTTTTGGGCACTGCCGGTTATATTGTATTCTCCGGAATTATGTTAGGGTTCCAGGCCGTCATTACTGACCAACTGGTGAATTCCGATGGGCAAATCAAGATTTCTCCAAAAGATGAACTTATTACGGAAAGAACTTTCGAAGATGTTTTTTTTCAAAACAAAGTGGTTCGTTGGTTATCTCCTCCATCGGGACGGACTGATAATTCTCGTTTAACTAATGTTCTTGGGTGGATGGACAAACTTTCGAATGACCACAGAGTTGTTTCCTTTGCGCCACAGCTAACAAAAGAAGTAATTTTTGTGAATGGTAAATCGACAGCGCCGGCTCGATTCGTCGGGGTTGATCCCAATATCCAACCCAAAGTTACCAATCTGAGTGATTATATTGTAGAAGGGAAACTCTCTGATTTGTCAAGGGGGACTTCTCTTGCCATTATGGGAGAAGGAGTTCTAAATAAACTTGGTGCTAAAATTGGAGATACGATCTCGGTTTATATTCCAGGGACTGATTTGATCCCTGTAAAAATCGTAGGAATTTTAAGCACGGGTAACCGATTGGTTGATGACGTCACAGTATATTCATCCTTATCCTCCGTCCAAAGTATTACCAAATCCAGTGGAGAGGTCTCTCAGATCATTGTAAAAATTAAAGACATTCGATCTGCTGCCTCAATTGCAGAGGATTTTCGCTACTTTAGCAAAGATAAAGTGGAAAGTTGGGACGAAGTGAATGCTAGTATCTTACAGGTATTTAAGACCCAAGATATTGTCAGAAACTCAACAACATTTACAATTATTCTCGTTGTTGCATTCGGGATTTATAATATTCTAAATATGGTTGTGAATCAAAAGAAAAAGGAAGTAGCCATACTTCGTTCTATAGGGTTTGATGAAAAAGATACAATCCAACTTTTTATCTTCCAAGGATTGTTTTTAGGTACACTTGGAGCCATCATCGGAATTTTTGTAGGAATTCTAGGATGTTATTATATTGATGGAATTCCCATTGGAGATCCAAAACAAAATTCCAAAGCCCTGATGAAAACGATGATGATTTCATGGGACTGGATGATTTATGTAAAGGGTTTTTCCATCGCAGTCCTTAGTGCGTCAATTGCCAGTTATATACCGGCTCGTATGGCAAGTCGTCTTTCTCCTGTAGATATCATCCGAGGGGCAACGTAAATGTTAGGAATCGAAGCCAAACATATTTTTAAATCTTTTGGAGAACCACCTCAAGATGTATTGAAGGATGTATCGCTTGAAATTGCAGTTGGCGATTTTGTAGCACTGACTGGAAAATCTGGATCTGGAAAATCAACCTTACTTTATATTGTGAGTGGTCTTGACAACCCCACCAGTGGTGATGTTAAACTGAATGGCAATTCTCTTGTGGGAATGGGAAGTAAAGAAATTCATACCCTAAGAAATTTATCGATTGGATTTGTTTTTCAATTTCATTACTTACTTCCTGAGCTCACTGGACTTGAGAACATCACTATGCCTGCGAGAAAAACTGGATCACATAAATTGATGGAAGAGTATGCTTTACATTTGATGGAAAGTTTTTCCGTATTACACTGTAAAGATAAATTTCCAAGCCAAATGTCTGGGGGAGAAGGACAAAGGGTTGCCATCGCACGCGCCCTTGTCCAAAAACCAAAGTTTCTTTTTGCAGATGAACCTACAGGAAATTTAGATACAACTAACGGAGATAAGGTGATGGAGATATTTAAACGTATCAACAAAGTTGATGGGACCACCATTTTATTTGTCACTCATGATCCCGATTATGCAGGCCTTGCTAGCCGTCGTGTCCATATGATTGACGGTAAAATTGCAGAAATTTCTTAAAATATCCGCTATATTAGTTTATTTCCGATTTTATAGCAGATATTTTCTAAAAAAAATGATGTTTTCGAGCGTTCATCACCAAACTTGGTAGAAGTATGTTTGAACACTTCGAGACTGACGCCATCCGCATCCAAACCAAACGAACCGGGGAAAAAGAACATTCCACCCCGTTATTTCTAACTTCCAGTTTTGTTTTTGATGATGCAGAACATGCAAGGGCTCTGTTTGCAGAAGAAGTGACCGGCAATCAATACACAAGATTTTCTAATCCGAACACAACCGAGTTAATTGATAAATTATGTTCTTTGGAACATACTGAAGACGGGATTGCTACTGCTTCAGGAATGTCTGCTGTTTTTACTTCTGTGTTTGGGCTGGTTAAGTCGGGGGATCATATTGTATCGGCTCGTGCTATTTTTGGATCTACCCATCAGATTTTTGCAAACATTTTGCCCCGATTCGGAGTAACAACTACTTATGTTGATATCAACAAACCTGAGTTATGGGAAACTGCTTTCCAAGAAAATACTAAAATTGTCTATATTGAAACACCTTCCAATCCAGGACTTGATATCGTAGATTTGGCATGGGTTGCAGAGCTATGTAAAAAGAAAAAAACAATTCTCATAGTTGATAATTGTTTTTGTTCTCCTTATATCCAAAGGCCTGCTGACTTTGGTGCAGATATCGTCATTCACTCGGCCACTAAATATTTGGATGGTCAGGGAAGGGTGATCGCTGGTATCATCTTAGGTAAAAAAGAATACATCCAACCGATTCGCTATATGGCTCGTAATACTGGTCCATCCTTATCCCCAATGAATGCATGGATTATTTCGAAAAGTTTAGAAACGCTTGCAGTGCGTATGGATAGACATTCCGAAAATGCCATGAAATTAGCAGAATTTTTAGAACAATCGTCTGATGTGGAATTAGTTCGGTATCCTTTTTTGCCGAATGATCCTGGTTATGCGATCGCAAAAAAACAAATGAAATCTGGTGGTGGAATCGTTTCCTTTGTGATCAAAGGGGGAGTCGAAAGAGCAAGGAAATTTTTAGATTCTTTAAAATGGTTTTCCCTCACTGCTAATTTGGGTGATACAAGAACCACAGTGACTCATCCAACTTCAACAACCCATTCAAAATTAACAGAAGCTGAGAGACAAGCGGTTGGAATTTTACCAGGACTCATTCGTGTGTCTGTTGGTTTGGAGCATATTGACGATATCATTGCGGAAGTGAAGCAGGCACTCTCCAATTCAAAGTAAATAGAAGATAACGAGAGTTCTTTTTTTCTGATAAGGACTCTTCCAACATCTTTTTAGTTTGTTTGGAGATGATATTAGATTTTGTGGATAACTGCTCTTCAAAACTCCGAACATACTGTTCATCAGGATCAACTTCAATCTCCCAAAGGAATTCTTGAATTTCATCTTTTGGTTTATAATTAAACTGAACTAGTAGAATTCCATTTGGTTTGATCCTTGTATCATAGTATTCTTCATTCAAATTGGTATTCACATACCTGCCCACAATCGACTCATCCAAAAGGATTCGATTGTTTTCGATTGTGATAGCATAAAAACGTAAATAGATCTTCGGAACTACATAAGTAGGGAACATATGGCCGACTCTGATTGATTTGATTTCGGCTTTGATTGAATAAAGTCCTCCTTGTTCTTTGATTTGCCAACTTGGAGAAATTGAGTTTTGAACAAAGGTCTTGTCGTGAATCCCTTTCCAGGAATGTTCCCGGTTTGGCATATGGCAGTTTTGGCATTCTACTCCTTGTTTTGCAAAAGGGCTTTTTTCCCACTCGGAATACACTTCCATCAGTTTTTTTCCGTTAAGTCTCACTCCCTCTTCTTTACTTTCATGGCAAGATCTGCAAAACTTTGATGATTCAAAATCTTCTTTCACTATATATCCGTTATGTGGGAATATTTTATTCGGATTGTCTTTGTTTGTTTCTGTATTTGTTTTTGAAGGTGGTCCAAATCGAATTTGTTTTCGAATATGGCATGAAGCACATATTATGGATGGGTTTGTGATTCCATTGGGAAAATTATGAGATTTAGAATTGAGGATTTCTGGAGTTTGATATTCAGTTGATAGTTCGGATTTGGTTTCCGGGAGAGGCGAGTGGCAGTTGAAGCAAGATTTATATTCTTCAGGTGTTAAAACTTCTTTCTGCCATAAAAAACCTTTGCCAATTGATTTTGCATGAAAACTTTTTTTCCAGTTTTGGAATTGTTCCGTATGGCAAGTGGCACAAGCATTTGGATCCAAACTCTTTTCTAATGAAGAAAAATGTGAAGGAGGGATCCCTTGTGGTTGGATGGGATGAATCCAGTGGGACTCCATAAAATTTGAGTCAGAACAACTTACGAACATTGAGACCAAAAATAAAATGTTCGTAAGTTGAAAGTTTAGAAATCGCATACCTAATCGTAAACTATACGAAAAGGATTATCCTCCGCAAGCATTTCCACCACCACCGGATGGAGCACCTCCGCCTCCGCCCGAAGATCCACCAGAAGAAGATCCTCGTAAAAAGGCTTTGTCTTCTGTTCGGAGTTTGTTTGCTGTTTTCGAATATTGTCTTGAAATATCGAGTTGGTAATTGGGAACATTGTTGTCGGCATTTGCGGTATTACTTTCGGAAAGAGTAGCGATGTCGGTTCTCCAATAAGAAGCAGGTTGTGTGATGGCACTTGGGCTTGATCCGGAAGATGGAGTTCGAAGTCCAAGTGCACCGAATTGTTTCCATCCTCCTTCATACAATCTTGTTGGTTTACCAAGAATTTGGTGTAATACAAACCAAACAAGGGACCCTTTACTTGCATCTTCTCCATAAACGTAGATTTGTTTGTTTGTTGGATATCCTGTATTGTTTAAATAGGTTTGAAGCTGCACAAAGGATTTAAATTGGAATGTAGTCCCATCATACAAATCGGTAGGAACTAAATTTGTTGAAGATTTAACTCTTCCTTCATATGTCACTACGCAAGTATTCGTAACAAAGGTTGAATTTGTTTTGGCTGTGCAATTGGCATATTTTGATCCGGAAGCAGTTGAATTTGTTGCCCCAGTAAAGGATGCATTTGGTCTACCATCAATTAGGAAAAAACCTTCCGATGGTATTGGATCTACCTCTTCCAAATTTGTGTTCCCATTTTTAATCGCATGAATTAAATCTCCGATTGTAAGTTGCAAAACAGTTTGGTCTCGAAAAAGAGTTTTGATACTTCCTGCTCGATTGCTATTCACATAAGAATAGGATGGTGTTGTAAATATACTATTAGCAGCTGTTAAATCAGCAATGGAACCATTTAAGATAGCTAACCTTTCTTTTGGGAATCCCCAATACAGTAGGGAATAATAAGCAAAAGTTGCAGAGGAAAGATTGGTCAGTGAAGACGTATCCTGTGCAAATACAACGTAATCAATGGCAGGATCAATTCCGTAAATGGCAAAAAAATCAGATATTTTTTTCCCTTTAGGTACAACTCCATCAATATTTAAAACTCCATCATCTCTTGTATCCGTTAGCAAATCAGGTAAATTTGCAATGGGATAGGCAAAACTTTGTTTTCCATCAAAGAAGACATAGCGACCGCTTGTCACACCAGAGGTTTGGATCTGAAAAACAATTAAATTTCCAGATACTCCAACAGGTCGATTGTTACTCCAGTTAGATAAAAAACGAGAGAACTTGGTTGAAGTAATGAGTCCACTTTCATTTAAGTTATAATCAGAATTGGATAATGTTGCCAGTTCTCCAGGTGAATAAACACGAAATAAAAAAGGAGTTAGGTCTAGTTTCATACTCTGTGGTAAAAACAGATATTCCGGCAGACCTTTGCAACCTAGGATATGGATGATTAAAACAGTGAATATAGTTAAGTATTTAAGTTTCATAGATAACCTCAGAGATTGTATGGAAGTGTCGCAGCAAAACCGACAGTTTTAAGTCTAGCTGTGTTATAGCCAGCGATTGTTTCCGAATAAAATAGAATATAGAAATTTCCAAAACTGTCTGAATAACTCAAACCAACTTCAGCATTATGAAAATCTTCCTTTCTCCCCCAAGCTGGCCGTTCATTTTGTACATAAAGATCATATGGGTTGATTCCATAGATCGATGGTTGCGGATATCGAACCATATTCAATGGAGGCTGTTGTCTTGGATCGGCATAAGCATATCCTCCTTGTCCAACTTGGCCGCGGAGTCCTACCGTTAAAAAGAGAGATTCAAAAAATCGTTTATAAATAGCTGAATAGTAAAGAATGTCATCTGGAACAGGATTTTCACGTTTACGATAGGAAAATTCACCTAAAGAACCAAGTCCCCAAACTCCAAAATCTTTTGCTAAATATAGGTTTACCTCACCGCCACTTGCACCATCTCCAAGTGATTGTGGATTACGATCATAATCTCCTCGTTTAATTCCTCCAACACGAATAGAAATTGTGGGCATCCATCTATATTTCGAATCAAACTCGTCGAGGATTTTGTAACGAATACCGAATCTTGTATCCATAAAGCCATATTTATCTGGAACATCTGGGGTTTGTTGTAAACCTAAGTATCTGTTAAAAACTCTATGCCTTCCTAACTTACCAAATCCTAAAGTTAAATCTGCCGTTAGTCGATCAGTGATCCCGTATTCTAAAGCTAAGTTTGCAACCGATAAACGAACGTTATCGTCGTATTTGGCTTTCTGTCCGGCTAAAAATGCGCTGTCGTATTCGGAATGAATAAATACGGGGCGTACCCAAAGTTGTCTTTCATAGGGAGCCCAGGCTTGTTGTGAGTAGATGCTTGAGCTTACAAAAAAAGTAACGAATAAAAATGATTTTATATATTTATAGTAGGGTTTCATGTTTTATTCCTTCTTTTTGTCTGGAAATTTAACATTAAACCGAATTTGGATGAAATATTCTAGTGCTTGGAGTTGCTCTTCTGTCAATTTCCCAGCAAAGTCAGGGAGATTAACTCGTCTCTTTTCTGTATTTGGTAGACTACCTTGTAAGTATTCTAGACGCTCTTCTTGATCAACTAACTTAACATTCGTCTGTTTTTCTAAAGTGATGTCTTGGTTGTAGACCGCTTTTCCTAGATGGTATTTCTCTCTATCTTGGCCTTGTGGAATGTTTGCAATCCCACCGCCGCCAATTCCGCCGGATGCACTTAATGATGTAATGAGCGTTAATTGAATTAATATAAGCTTTGATAAGTTCTTCATATAACTTTCCCTGTTGTAACGATTTATTTATTTATTTTTTAGAGGGATGTTGGAACATCCCTCTAAACTTTTTAGTATCTTTTAGCGTTTGTATGCTTTGTCTTCTTCAACAATCTTTCTGGAAGTTGTTGCGAAAGTATTTAGATTTGTAGGAAGACTTGGGTCAACATCTCCAGCTACGTTATAAGTAATCACTTCAGATAATTCAGGTACATCTGTCCGGAAAGGAGAATCTGACGGTAATTTTGGCGCAGGTCCTCCGCCAGTCAGGCTACCCCATTCAATCCAACTTCCATCATAGTAGGTAGAAGGATATCCCAGGATGGCTACGTAAGAAAATCCGGTCACCTGTGATCTGTTATTTGTTCGGCAAAGTTGAATAGCGGTTTGTCCTGCTTGGTATCCTTTGCCAGCATAATATGCTTTTAGAGTAGCTTTTGGCAAAAAACGGAATTCTGTGTCGAGTAAATCAGTCCACTTTACTTCTTTTGCACCTTTAATTCTTCCTTCAAAACCAACATATTTTCCTGCAACTTCAGAAGCTGTACTTTTAATCACACCGTTGTATTCATTGCTTGTTCCTGATGATGATCGTGCATCAGAAATAAATACGCTAGAAGTAAGGCCGGCAACAGTAACGTTGTTTGGATCTTTGACCGCTTTAATGACATCTTCCAAAGGTAACATAAGAATTGTGTTGTCTACTCTTAGTGACCGAACTGAATAACGATTTGTGAAACCAGGAGGTGTATTTGTAGTAGAGCTGAAAGGAACAAAATTTCCATCAGTGACAGCAAGTCGAGGTAGTGTTCCATTGAGAAACGCTAAGTTTTTGGCATCAAATCCCCAATAACGGAAAGTATAAAATCCTCTGAGAGTTCCTTGTACATGGCTATTGGCATTAGCAGAAGAAACAAAAACAACTAAGTCATTGATTGGATCGATTCCATAACGATTCAAAATCGAATCAACTTTTGTTCCGTTTGCAATGATGGAAACCGTATCGCTAAGTCCACTATTTCTTTTTTGACTAAATCCATCGCCGCCATCAAGGGCACTTGCTCCATCAGCAAATGTAAAACTATAGACAACAACATCGTTTCCATTTCCTGCTATGTATTCTTTTCCGACTGTGGCACTTGCACCATTTTGTAAAATGACCAATTTGCCATTGATACCAGCAGGCTTTGTTCCCGCCCAATTGTTCACCCATTTACCTAAAGTAGATGGAGTGATGAGACCATACTCATTGAGATTGTAATCATCGTTAGATTCTTTGGCTAATTCTGCTGCGCTGTTGACCTTAATTCCAGAAGAAAGGGCAAGTGCTGCTAGAAGTAAACTTTCGGTATCGTTATTCTTATTTGCTCCACCGCAGGCTCCGATGAACCCCGCGGTAATAAGAGCAATCAGTTTGGAAACTAGATTGGTTTTCATTTGTAAATCCTTAGATTGAATTCCCGTTTTTCCTCTGTAGGGGTTGCACCAGAGCCAAAAACAAGGTAAGGTCAGTCTGAAAAAGGGAGAGAAAACCAAAAACAGATAATCTTATATATTGAACATAAAATCCTATATAACGCACAAAATATTCTCGGGATGTCCATTCTTTTGGTCCCTCTCCTTATGAAGAGGACGGAGGTGCATCAATAGGATCTTATTTTTTACCTTACCTTTTTTGAAGCGATCCAAAGGAATTTGGATTCTACTGGGGATTCATTTTCAATTGATTCCAATTCCGAAATTGGGAAAAAAGCACTATCAGATGTTTCCAAAAATAACTCTTTTGTTTTTAGTTTAATTTTGGATTGTCCGCTTACTTGGTAGACTTTGATATCAAAAGCTGTTGGCAAATGTCCGAATTGAGTGACTTTCCCGGTTGCCAGTTTCCACTCGACGATACTTAAACGATCCCGTTCCTCTTGGTAAAAAATACGGGATTCGGCTGTATTTTTGGGTGAAATCCAACGTCTTCCTTCGGTTGCCCCGATAAACCGAGGCGATTGTGCAAACAAATCAGGAATCATTTCTCCAATCGGAATCCGGAGTGATTTTGATAATTTCCATAAAATACCGATGCTGGGTGTGGTTTTGCCTGATTCAATGAGTCCGAGCATTCCCCGGCTTACGGTTGATAGCTGAGAAAGTTTTTCCATTGATAACCCTAACTCAAGCCTTCTCCGTTTTAAGGTTTCTCCGAGAACAACCGTCAAAACTTCATCTACATTTCTATCGTTTTCTGTTGAGGCCGAAAAACTTTCAATTTCTGTTTCCATACCCAATACTTCCCTTTGGGGCTATGTTTGATATATTGGATAGTTTGTAAAGTAAAATGAATATTTGTTTGGAATACCAGGAAAGACATAAAACGGAAAAGAGGGCTTCTACAAGGAGAATTGGGTCCGGGATTTCATAGAAGTAGGTAAATTCTTGTCCCAATCGAACTTTGGTAAGGTAAGATAGCTGCGGAACTGAAACCAAAATCCAAGGAATGATAGATGGAAAGGGAGAAATCAGAAGTAACGGGACCAGGGCCAAAAAATACCAAGGATTGGATACGGGAAGTAAGGATAGAAATAGATAACTGTATACAAAATATAGATTGTAACGAATGAAAAATCTTCTGAACTTTTGAATTCGATTTTGTTTCTCTAAAGAGAGAAATACATACACGGTCATCGTAATGTAGTGAATCAAAAAAGGAAAAACTTTTAGATCTATTACTCCAAATAGTCTCCAGAAAGGTTCATAAAATTGATTGAATTTAAAATTTGCACCAAATTTAAGTAAGTTGGTTGTTCCAAAATCGATTGTGTTTGGAAAAAGTAGATAGTAGATAAAAAAGAAAATAAAAAATCCAAGACAAAATGAAAGGGCATTTGAAATCCAAGGGATAACCTGGGTTTTCCAATTTTGTAGTTCCATTGTAGTGATTAAATAAAAAGAATAAAATAACGAAAATATTTTAATATGGAACCCTAGACCCAAGAGGAAACTTGCTAGTATTCTTTTTTTATCTCTTATAAATCGAAAGGAAACAAAAGCCAGAGATAAAACTAAAATTTCAAAATGAAAATTTAAATAAACTTCTTTGATAAGAATTGGAAAGCTCCAATAGAGTAGCAGTTGTTTGTTGATTTTTTTTTTGGAAAAAAAAAGAATACTGGCTGTTTCAAGAATGAGATAGCTGAGTTTAAGAAAAATCCCGGAAAAACCAGGGGAAAATAAGGCAAAAAAGAGCAGAACAAAAGGACTATAGATGGTTGTCCAATCAGGATGATTGATTTGTGATAAAATTTCTATTTCTGTTTCCGATATGTTTTGTTTTAGAAAATAGGCAGAAGGTGCGATTTGGTAGGGAGATTCTCCGTTGCGAATCAAATTCCCTTCCCACAAGTATCTTGACCAATCGTCTTCCCAAATGGGTGGTAAAAAAATACAAAGAATTCTAATTCCAAATCCTAATATAAAAATTAATAGAGAATATTTTTTAAAAAAAGTTTTAGGTAAGGTAACCATCCTCAAAAAGAGTATGGTTACCAGAAAAAAAAAGGAGAAAAAAATCATCGTAACACAGTTCTACTACAAACCTATTTATTGAAGTTTAGGTTGTTGCATCGTTCACAAATTTCTTCTGGAATGATTCCCAGTTTCATGAGTAAACCAAAGGCAAAACAACCAGCACACCATCCTAAAAAAGATTCAAGTGAAGCGAAAAAAACAAGTGTAGCCAGAGTGATTTGGTAAGCGAATGAATAACCCAAAGTAAAGAAAATGATTGCACTCAAACTAAAGACAAATCCAACCAACTGAGCAAATCGTTTTGGTGGCCCTGCCACTCCAACAAAAGAAATTCCAAGCCAAGGCACTAAATACCGAGAGGTAAAAAAAGCAAATGGTTCAAACTTTGGTCCATAACTCAATCGTAGAGTAAATCCAATGAAAAGAAGTCCGAGCACATAGGCATTCGGAAATAAAATAGCGGTTACACCAAGGAACACGACTGTTGAAGCAACAATTCTTGTGACATTTTCATTGACCACATCCGGATAATATCCAATTTTCATATTGCCCTCCATTTGCTTCCAAATTACGAAGAGGGTTCAATTCGGCAAGGAAAATTCGCTTTCTTGGATGAAATGTTTATTTTATTGACGAAAATTCGTCTTAAAAGAGAAAGATTTTAGAAATCGGGAGGGATCTTCGTGAAAGTATTCTGTGGTTATGGGATTTATCTTTTTTCTTTGTCTCTGTTTTGGGCTTTTTGGCTTCCATTGAGTGCAGGGCCCAAGGCCCAGTCAGGAGAAACCCAAGAAACCCCTTGGTTTCTTTCCAAAGAATCCTCTCTTCCATTCACTCAGTTTACTATCCTAGACGTACGTTCCTCCTTACAACGTTGGAAAAATAAGGTTCCAGGTTCCAAAGTCATCTCATGGGAAGAGCTATCGAGAACGGATGCTCCGCATAAAGGGGAATTGTTAGAATTAAAATTAGTGCGTAAAAGAATTTATGATTTAGGAATCAAAGAAAATGACAGTATACTTGTGTTAGGTGACGGCACTGGCGGATGGGGAGAAGAGGGACGCATCGTTTGGAGTCTACGTGAAGCTGGTTTTTCACAAGCCTTTTGGTTGGATGGCGGATTTGAAACTTTTGAAAAGGAAATTCAAAAGAAAACAAATTCTAAATCAGAAAGTAATATAAGTTCGACAACGAAATTTCCTAAACCAAATTCCAATCTATCCTATGGGATCCAAAAAGAGGAACTCGTGAAAAGTTTACCCTCAAAAGAGTATCAAATCCTTGATACTCGGGAGCCGAGAGAATATATCGGAGCCACACCATATGGCGAATCCCGCGGGGGGCATATCCCTGGAGCTAAATCTGCATTTTACCAAGAGTTATTCGATGCAAAAGGTCGAATCAAATCTAAGGCCGAAGTAGAACTTTATTTAAAACGTTTGGGTATCCAAAAAGAAAAACCAATTGTTGCTTATTGTACGGGAGGGGTCCGGTCTGCTTTTGTCGTTGGAATTCTTCGCACTTATGGTTATAATGCTTATAACTATGCGGGTTCTATGTGGGAATGGTCTCACGATCCGAAACTTCCTTTGGAAACTGGAAATTGAAACGAAATATTTACATTTTATTTTTTCTTTTTCTTATTTTAAGTTCGAGTTTTTTTATTTATCTCAACCAAAGATTAGTTCCCATTGAACAAGTGTTTCCTGGAAAGGTTTGGGCAAAACCAATTGAAAACCTAACAGATTTAAAAGCAGTTGGGCCACCGACTGCAAAAAATTGTGGGAATTGCCACACAGAAATTTATGAAGAGTGGAAACGTTCCACCCATGCCAATGCCCTCTCTGATATCCAATTTCAATCAGAATTAGCAAAACCAAGTTCACCAAAATGGATTTGTTTGAATTGTCATATCCCTGTACAAAATCAAAGAGAAACAATCATCACGGGTCTAAAAAATGGAGATTATTTCCGACCGATAGAAATCGCAAACCCCAGTTTCAACCCTGAGATGAAAGAAGAGGGTGTCACTTGTGCTACCTGCCATGTTCGTGTGGATTCTGAAACTAAAGAAAGTTATGTGATTGGTGGTACAGGCGGAACTTCACCACCCCATCCCATAAAAATTGATCGTAAACAATTGCTAAGTCGTTGTTACGATTGTCATAATGAAACTTATACTTTAAACGAATCTCTTGTTTGTTCCTTTCAGACGGGGACTGAACTCCTCGCGACAAAATCAAATGAATCCTGTTCTTCATGTCACCAACCAGAAGTTCGTCGATCTTTTGTAAAATCATCCTTAAAGAAACCAATCCGAACATCACACAAACATGGATTTATTGGTGGAGGTGTTCCAAAAACTTTTGAATTGTATTCTGACCAAATCCGATTGGGTTACAAGCCAGGGATGATCCTTTCAAACATAAAAGTGGAAAACAATTCTGTAGAATTAAAACTGACTAATACAAATGCGGACCATCATGTCACGACAGGAGATCCTGAGAGGTTTTATCGGCTAACACTCATTGGCCTAAACAAAGATGGTAAAACTATTTTTAAACAAGAAACTACTATTGGGCAAGAATGGTCTTGGTCTCCTACTGCCAAAAAAGTTAGTGATTCGCGGATCCAATCAGGAAAAGATTTCATTTGGAAATTGAAACAAACGGATACTGAGATTGAATCTTATCTTTTCCAAGCGGTCCACGTTCGTTTAAAGGATAAAACTTCAGACTATATGATCCTTTCTTCTGGTTACCTTTCGTCTCCGTATAAAGAAAAAGTGGAAAAAATGAAAGATTTGTATCCTCATAGTTCAATTATCATTGAATCAATTTATCATTTGAAAACAAAATTTAGAAAAGACACTCCTTTAGAAGAACTATTTCGAAGGAACGTACAAAGAAAAGGTGAATAAAGTTCTTTGTATCATTCCAGCAAGAGATGAGGAGGAAGGTATCTCCCGTGCGTTAAATGGTCTTATTGTTGGTTCTGGGTTAAATAAATCTCAGTTTATTGTCGTCAACAATGCATCAAAAGACCAAACTCCAACAATTGTCAGAGAAATGGGTTTATTGATATTGGATTGTCCTGAAATTGGATATGGAAACGCATGTTTGGTGGCATTGGATTGGATCAATAAATCAAAATTGGATCCCGAGTATATTTTGTTCTGCGATGCGGATGGTTCCGATGATCCTTCTGACATTCAAAAATTGATTCGGGTGATAAACGAAACAAAAGCTGATTTGGTCATTGGTTCAAGGATCATTGGGAATGTCGAAAGAGGTGCGTTGTCCCCCATCCAAATTTTTGGAAATGCCCTTACTTGTTTTTTGATCCTACTTTTTTTCCGACGTAAGTTTACGGATATGGGCCCTCTTCGCATTGTAAAATTTGCATCCTTTCTCAAATTGCAAATGCAAGATCCAACTTGGGGATGGAATATTGAAATGCATGTAAAGGCTTTACAACTTGGATTGGATATTCGTGAAATTTCGGTCAATTATCGAAAACGATTTGCCGGTGTCTCAAAAATTTCTGGAACATTATCGATGTCCTTACGTGTTGGTATTAAAATTTTATACACTTTCTTTCGGTTATTAATTTTCCGTGTCCACTAAACCATTGATTTTAAAAGTTCTTTTGCTTTTGATTTATCCGATTCTTTTGTTTGTTTCGGTACATTATGGAGATAGAAATGAATTCAGTGTAATCATTGTGTTGGCTGTTGTGTTGTCCCTATATTTTTATTTTTTATCGGACATCACATCTTTGTTTGGAAGTCGATTTTATCTTCTTCTTTTGTATGGGATTTTTTTACGGGTTGTCGTGATTGGTTCTCCGGCAGTATGGAGCGATGATATTTATCGTTATTTATTTGATGCAAAACTATTTTTAAACGGTATCACTCCTTATCACTATACTCCTCGTGAAGTTCTCGGTCTTGAGGCCACTTCGAAACTCGGATTGGATTTATTATTTTTGAAGATGAACAGCCCTGATTATTATTCCGTTTATCCTTTGTTAGTGCAAACTTTTTTTTCAACTGGAATTTTGATTGGTTCTATCTTTGGAGATAGTTTGGTCGGAATTCAGATTTTATTTGTCGCGGCCGAAAGTCTTAATTTGACTCTCATTCGAAAATTATACTCTCAAGATAAGAACCAATCCTATTGGTTATATTTTGGAAATCCTATCGTCATCATCGAAGGAGTTTCTCAAATGCATCCAGAGGTTATATTAGTCACGGGGTTTTTATTTCTGTTTATTTTGCAGTCCAATTGGTTTCGTTTGTTTTCTTTTTTTATCCTAACACAATTAAAGTTAAATGTATTTCTTTTTGTTTTTGGGTTTCTTGGAGACTGGAGACAATGGATTCGTTTGGTATTTGTAATGATTGTTTCACTCTTGATTTGGAAATTGACAGTATTTTCTGATTTTTTATTGCAGGGGAGTGCCGGCATTGGACTTTTTTTCCATTCCTTTCGATTTGCTGGTATTTTAGAGCCTTTTTTCTATTTTGTTTTATCTATATTTGAAGGAGAGTATTTGTCAGGGGCCATTTCTTTTTCAATTTTAGGATTAATTTTATTTTATTTAGCCAAAGAAAAGTATTTCTTTCGCCTAACGGAAAATGATTCATTTTTGGTTTTGTATTCTTTGTTTCTTTTGTTTTCTCCTGTCGTTCATCCTTGGTATTGGATTCCTTGGATTTTGTTTATGATTAAAAAAAAGGAAGCCGAAAAGATTGTTTCTCTCATTGTGTTTTTGGCCTTTTTGTCATACGGAATGTATGCACATTCTGATTTTGTATACTTTCATTGGACGATTTCAATTTTAGTATTAGGTTTTTATGGAAAAAAACAAATTAATCATCTTCGCAAAACAACCTGAACGTGGAAAAGTAAAAACTCGCCTAGCAGTGAGTATCGGAGAAGTTCAAACTTTAAAGATTTATTTGGAACTCCTTGAGATCACAAAAAAAATTACGTCAACCCTCTCGGTAGAAAAAATTGTTTATTGGGATCACCTTCATCTAGGAAACACTTTAGAATTTGAATTTGGTGATTCAAAGAAAGTCCAAGCAGAAGGAGATCTTGGATTAAAAATGAAAATTGCCTTTGAGAATGAATTTCGATCAAACTTTGGGAAGGTCTTGATCATTGGAACCGATTGTCCCTTTTTAACAAAAGAAATTTTAGAGAAAGCATATCATAGTTTAGATGATACTGATTTTGTGATAGGTCCAGCAAAGGATGGAGGGTATTATCTTTTGGGAATGAGGGAATTTTTTCCCTTTGTTTTTGATTCCATTCCTTGGAGCACTAGTGAAGTTCTTCCGCTTACACTTGATGTCATTCGAAAGAACAAAAAAACTGTGACTTTACTTACAGAGCTAAATGATATTGATGATATCTTTGACCTCAAAGATTGGAAAGGTCCACTTTAGGGGAGTGGCTGTAGTTTTATTTCGACTCGTCGGTTAAGAGCTTGGTGTTCCTTCGTTTTGTTAGGTGATTTTGCATTTCCATAAAACAATCTTCTGATTTGATTCGGTTCCACAAAGTGAATCAAAAAAAAACGTTCCACTTCTAAAGACCTTTTTTCGCTAATTGCGATATCTTCAGAAGTCGTTTTCCCTTCATTTGCATGCGCATGAATGTAAACACAGTAGTTTCGATTTTGGTTTAAAAAATCGGCGACGGGTTGTAATCGAACTAAATCTGATTTAGAAATTTTGGAAGAATGATTCGAAAAGTAGATTGTAAATGATTTTTCATCAGAAACCTGTTCTTTCTTTTTATAAGGATTTTCGAAGACATATCCTTCCTGCGCTATTAGATCTTTTGTGAATAAATAATATTGAACGGTGTAAGTTAACAAAAGCAAGCGGAGACCTTTGTTTAAAAGTAGATGGCGCATAGTCTAATCATCGGATTGTTTGAAAATAATCAATATGATAGATTTTAAAAATGTGATTGAAATATGTCCCTTCCAATTCATTTTCAAGTGTAAGGTGTATGAATGAAACTAAAAGATTTAGCTGAACAATTAGGTGCAAGTTTCACCGGATCCGGTGACTTAGAAATCAATGGGATCAAAGATTTGGAGCACCATACTCCCGTAGATCCAAATAGTATTTATTACGTAGCATCCAAAAAATACCTGGCAAAACACAAAAAAGCTTCGGATGTAAAAGTAGCTTTAACAATCGACTCGCTCGCTTCACAATTTCCTAATGCTATCATTATCCCAGAAGAAGGTTCTAAGGTAAAATTCATTCAAGTTGTCTCTTTGTTTGAAAAAAAACCAAAACATTCGGCTTCTATTTCCTCTAAAGCTAGTATCCATCCTTCCGCCAAACTTGGAAAAGATGTGACAATCATGGACTTTGCTGTGATCCAAGAAAATGTAGTCATTGGTGATCGAGCAGTTATTTATCCCAATGTAGTTTTGGAATCAGATGTAGAAATTGGTGAAGAAACAGTTTTAAAATCTGGAGTTGTCGTATATTATAATTGTAAGTTGGGAAAAAGAAATTTGATTCATTCTAATACTGTAATAGGTGCGGATGGGTTTGGATTTTATGATTATGCCGGCATCCGTTACAAAGTTCCCCAGATTGGAAACGTCATCATTGGTGATGAAGTAGAAATGGGTGCACATTGCACTGTGGATCGAGCCGCTCTTGAATCCACTACTATTGGGAATTTTACAAAGTTTGATGACCATGTCCATGTGGGTCATAATTGTCGTGTTGGAAATTACGTTTATATTGCTGGAGCGACTGTTCTTGCTGGCTCTGTTACGATTGAAGATGGATGTTTTCTTGCTGGACAATCTGCTGTTGCGGAACACCTAACAATGAAAAAAGGTTCAATTCTTATGGGATTATCGGGACTTACAGAAGATTCAAAAGAAAAAACCGCATATTTTGGAATTCCTGCAAGGCCAGCATTGGAAATGCATCGAATTCATAGTTCATTGCCAGTGTTACCAGAAATTGCAAAAGATTTTTCAAAAAGAAAGAAGTTGGAGTCTTAAAGGTTTCGACTTTTATTTTTTAGATTCTAAGATCCACTGTTTCCAGACATCTGGAACAAATCCGATGGTAGCACGTTTTCCATCTCGAACGATTGGAGTTTTGAAGAGAAGAGGGTTTTCGAGTAAGGCCTCTTCTTTATCGTATAACATATATTTGAGATTTTTGTCTTCGTAAACTTTGGATTCTGTATCAATCAAGTCATCTAAACTGACACTACCGAGGATGGAACGAAGTTCTCCCTTGCTCATCTCTTTTTCTTGCAGGTTGATGAACTGAAAATTTACGCGACGTTCTTGGAAGAAGAGTTGTGCCTTCTTCGTATCTTTGCATTTTTTGGTTCCGAAGATTTGGAGATTCATCCAAAAATAGACTTTTTGAAATCTTCTAAAAGCATTTCAGGACCAGACAACATCAATTCGATTTGATCTTTGTCCAAGTCGTACATGACATGCGCTTGTAGGTATAAAGTGAATTCTTCTGCAGAAACTTTTTTTGCATCGAAGTTTTCTTTTAGAAAGTTATACCAAGCAGCAAGGATGACTTTTTGGTGAGCCAATTCTTTAATACCGATGGTAATGATTTTAGAAGGTTTCATGTAATTTTCTTAAAAATGATACTTTCATCAATGGATCGTCAATCCAAAAACCTTTGGAAGACTGAAAAATAAAGAACCCATGATCCCGTATTCATATCTAACCTTCGAAAAGTTTGTGCAGTGCTCACAGTGGCATCTAAGATTCGAGTGTCATCAATCACACCGACTTTCCCGTCGGCCCGAATATAGAAACTTGAAGTCTCTCCATTATAGTTTCCGCTAAACTTATCAATAGCAACATGATGATAACCAAGGCCAATTTGAAAAAATGTATTTTCGTATAACCTATGATTGATGGCAGTTTCTGCTCGATACGCGAGCCCACTTCCCCTAAGCCTACCTTTTTGATTAAAGTATTGAGTATCCGGAGGTAACTCCCCAATGGAATATCCTCTTATGTTCCAATCGGCAGATGTAAATCCAATACCCAATCCATTTTCCCATTCCCAATTCCGAAAGATAGGCATTGAAAAGTAATACATCCCAAGGACATGGTAGGAGTAAATTTCTGACCTAAGTTTTGTGTAATACATATCACTTGTAGCTTCTGTTAGGTGTAGCATTTGCCAATCATTTCTGCCAATAACAAACCCAACCCTTGATCTAGAATCCAAAAGGAAACGGACAAAACCTTCATACAAGTTGGTAGACTTTCCTCCGCTCAAACTAACGTCAGAAAAAACCAATGGATTAAAGGTGGAAGAGAACTGTTTTAGGTCACCGTCAAATCGACCTGGAATTCGTTCACCAGCACCATATCGCATTCCCACTTCGATCCCGGATGGTTCGGCGGCTAAGTTGCCAAGGGTTAGAGAAGAAATCATAAAAACCAATAGAGAAAGGATCACAATACATCTTGACATAACAATTTATTCCAATTTCGTGAGGAAGAACCAATATGGAAACACTCTTTCAAAACGGATCTACGTTTAATCTGATTTTAGGATCAGACATTCTCAGCCCTTATTTTTATCTCATTCTGATTGCCTCTATGTATTTGAGCTTCCGATTGGGATTTCCACAAATTCGTTTTCTCTTCCTCGCTCTCAAGATCCTTACGGGCAATATGGACTTCAAAGGTTCCAAGGGACAATTGGTTCATTCACAGGCATTTTTTGCAGGGATCGGTTCTTCCTTACTGGCTGGTTCTGTGATCGGAACGGCACTGGCCATCGCTTATGGCGGAATTGGCGTTCTTTTTTGGATTTGGGTCATGAGTTTGTTTGTGATGCCCATCCGTTTTGTTTCCTCAACACTTGCAGTCAAATTCAGAAACCAACTTCCGAGCGGTCGTTATCTTTCAGGTCCAATGTATTTTATCGAAAAAGCTTTGCGTGCCAAATGGCTTGCCGTTGCTTTTTCGCTCGCAAGTTTGGTAACGGTCCTTTTGTTCGGTGGAATTTTTCCTTATGTAGGGCTCACGTATATCACCAAAGAGGGTTTGAGTTTATCCGGTTTATCGGGCCCCATATCCATTTCTGTGATTTTGCTTTTTATTGTCATTGGTGGTGTTAGGCGAGTCGGTCGTGCTGCTTCCATCCTTGCTCCAATTGGTATCATTCTCTTTATTTTTGGGTATGTATCTTTATTCTCTGGTGGAATGATTTCCTTTTTTGGATTTTTATCGGACGTTACGAAAGAAGCATTTTCTATTAAGGCCTTACAAGGTGGTGGGGCATTTGGAATTTTACGTGGCCTTTCTGTTTCCTTAAGTACTTTCTTTTTATCTACAGAAACCGCTGTCGGAAAATCTTCTGGGATTGCTGGGGTGGTTCGAACTGATTATGCCGCAAAACAAGGGTTAGTAAGTATGCTTGCATCCTTTTTTGAAGGGTTTGTTATGGCAACTCTTGTTGGTTTTGTATTGTATTCTTACGGTGCCGTCAATTTAGAAACCATTCTATCTTTTCCAAATCGAATTTTGGAACAAAAGGATACATTGCCTGCAATTTTATTTTTTGTCTCCTTCCTTTGTTTCGGAGTTCTTAGTCTTGCCGGTTGGTTTTATAGTGGAGAACAAAATGCATTTTATGTGTTTGGTGAAAAGTTTTCCAATTTTTTTAGAATGTTATTCATTGGATCAACTCTTGGTTTTGCTTATCTTTTTGTAAATTATGGAATTGGTGTATTTATATTTGTAATGCATTGGGGTTATATCGCAGCAGTGATTACCAGTGTGCCATTGTTAGTTTCACTTATGTTGCTAGGAAAATCTGCCAATTTGGAACTAAAAAAGTATCTTTCCGAATCAGGTGCTCGTTACGAAATTTTCAAAGACATTTACCTTTTGTTTTTGACCTTACTTCCTAAAAACCTGATTTCCAAAATTTTTGGATATTTTTCGACTTTAAAATTGCCAAGATTTATGATGATCCCTATTTTAAAGGCATTTGCGAAGGCTTACAAAATCAATTTAAGTGAAGCCGAACTTGAGATAAAAGAATACGCATCTCTCAATCAATTTTTTACAAGAGCCCTTCGGGCAGAAGCAAGGATCATTGATTCGGCAAGCAATGCGGTTGTATCTCCAACAGATTCCAAAATTACAAGTTTTGGTAATATCAGCCAGTCGACCATTATCCAAGCCAAAGGAATCGATTATTCCGTAAAAGAATTGTTAGGCTCTGAAAAGTATTATCCTTACTTCACAAATGGAAAATACATCACTTTTTACTTGTCCCCACAAGATTACCACCGCATCCACAGTCCATTCGCTGGTCAAATTCTTGGTTATTACTATGAGCCTGGAAAACTTTTCCCCGTGAATGATTTGGCCGTTCTGAATATCCGCGGGCTTTTTCCTAAAAACGAAAGACTTATCACCTTCTTACAAACTGAATACGGCAAAATTGCGGTCATTAAGGTCGGGGCGTCTAACGTGGGTAAGATTCGCGTGACGTATGACAATAAAATTGTAACAAACAACTGGATTCGTTTTGCAAAAGAATACCACTACAAAGATGTCTCTATTATGATCGACAAAGGGTCGGAACTGGGACGTTTTGAGATGGGGTCCACCGTTATCCTTGTTTTCGAAAATGATACCATCGACTTGACAAACATCGCCCTCGGTGACAAAATCCAATACGGAACCACTGTGGGAAATTTTCGTTCCAAAACGACAAAACTACCGGTGAAACCTTAAAAATGTCGAATTCGCAACTTGCTACCTTCCCTAAAGAAATTTCTTTCGATGATGATTCTTTGTACATCGAATGGAAGGATGGCCATGGGTCAAAGTATTCTCTTTTAGACCTTCGCAAAAAATGCCCCTGCGCCACTTGTCGGGGCGGGCATGGTGGGAAAGTAGGGGATGCGACGGGTCATATCCAGTCCATCAAACTCCTTTCTTGGACCAAAGTTGGTCGGTATGCGATTTCCATTGTTTGGAGTGACTACCATAACACTGGAATTTACTCATATGACAATCTTCGTGCCTATTCGGACGGATTTGCGAGCGCATTCGACTGACCTCTTTTACTTTTTGTCAATTCGGAAAAAAACTGAGTGACAAAAAGATTCATATTATGTCTCATTATCCTAAGTTTTCCGGAGATATAAGGGTATGGGTGAAGGTTCACTCTCACAAGACGAGATAGACGCATTACTACAAGGTGCGGATGATACATTCGACCTCTCTTCTTTAAGTGGCGCCGCAAGTTCGTCATCGGACAACCTATCTCCAATTGACCGAGACATTATTTCTGATGTGATCGGCTCTGCATTCCAGGTGGCGGGGAACACACTTGGCACGATCTTGGCAAAAAACACTCGTTTTATGAACCCTGCCACCGAATCGAGCTCCTCTGCTGACATTCAAAAGGAACTTGGAACAAAATCCGTTAGTTTGTTTTCGACAATTAGCGGAAGTTTGGCGGGTCGTGTTTGTCTCATCATGGCCCAAGAAAATGCAGCCAAAATTGCAGGAGTGATGATGGGGGGAATGACCCCTCCGGGCCAATTAGACAACGCCCAGCTCCAAACCCTAAAAGATTCATTATCGCCGATTCTTGGAACCGTGACTGCACAAATAGGAATGAAACTTGGTGGCACCATGTCAGGTAGCCCACCGGAAATTGCCCTTGTGAATTCAGGTCGTGATTTACAACTACCAGATGACAGCAATTTGGTGAAAACTTCCCTCAGTTTGAATATTGATGGAGTTGGTTCCTTTAAAGTATACTATGTAATCGCATTGTCTATGGCAAATTCCGTTTTGGATATCCAAAAAGGTGGCGGCCAAAAACAACAACAACAGTCCGGCGGAATGAACGTCAACATGCAACCGAATATGGGTATGGGTGGTGGACAAGGATCTGTTGGAATCAAAGGTGTCAATTTCCCCTCTCTTGCTACCGCAGGTGGTGGCCCTGGACAAACAAACCTCAATCTTCTAATGGATGTGCAAATGGCACTGACAGTAGAGCTCGGAAGAACCAAAATGTACATCAAAGATATTTTGGGGTTGGGTGAAGGTTCTATCATCGAGTTGGATAAGTTAGCTAGTGAGCCAGTTGATTTACTTGTGAACGGCAAACTCATCGCAAAAGGTGAGGTTGTGGTTATCGATGAAAACTTTGGGGTTCGTGTTACCGATATTGTAAGTCCTACTGACCGACTCAAAGGCGAAAAATGATCAGATCCATTCATAAAAGCTTAAAACAAAAGGGGCAAGTTATGTACTTTTGCCTGATCCTTGTTTTTGCGGTTTCTTCTGTATATTCTCAAAATGCGGAAACCAAGGAATTGGATCAAATCCTTCGCCAAGAATTAGGTGATTCTAAACCCAAACCAGCTGATGCGAATCCCTCCAATTCCGGTCCAAAGTTTGAAGGCTCGACTAACACGGCCAATTCGAATGCTGGTGAGGCCACAAAAGGGAACGAAGAAACCAATCTTATCCAAGAAAGATATGCGGAAAACTCTGATGATTCTCCTTCCGCAACTTGGATTTTACTCAAAATTTTATTTATCTTAAGCATTCTCGTTGGTGCCGGATATTTTCTAATCCTACAAATGCAAAAAACAAAATCAGCTAAATACCCCGTAAAAGGGTTTATGAAGGTTTTATCTAGTTTGCCGCTGTCGGCCACTCAATCGGTTCAGATTGTCGAAGTGGGTGGGCGTACACTTGTGTTAGGTGTTGCCGATGGTTCGGTAAGTTTACTGACAGAAGTGACTGCCCCGGACGAAAAATCGCAAATCCAAAAAATGAAAGAGGAAGCTGATCCTTACGTTCCTAATTTTTTAGAAACTGTTCTCGAAAGTTTACAATCCAAAGCACAAAGAAAAATTCGTATCAACCCATCCAAGATGGAAAGTTTGGAATTTGACGGTGCGGCCGAAATCCAAAGAAAGGCCAAAGAAGGATTGGAGCGTCTCCGCAAACACCGTGAATTGTTAGAGGGAGGGGAGTCGTGAAATCTCGTTTTTTATCCTTCCTTAAGAGACATAAATCGATTATTTTTCTCATTGGAATTCTATTCCTCATCACTGCCGGTGGGTTTACGGGCCTTATGGCTCAGGACAAAGGTGCAAGGATTCCAATTCCGAACTTGTCATTTAACGTAAATGAGGCGAAGGGCCCAAAAGAGACAAGTTTGTCTCTTATGATCCTTTTTCTTGTGACCATTCTTTCCTTGGCACCTGCGATTGTGATGAGTGTGACTTCATTTACGAAGGTTGTGATTGTATTTGATTTTGTGAGAAGGGCACTTTCCTTACAGAATTTACCACCAAACCAGGTGATGATGGGTCTTGCGTTGTTTGTAACTTTTTTTATCATGGCACCTACGATTGGTAAGGTGAATGATGAAGCACTCCAACCTTACTTAAATGGGAAAATTGACCAGTCTGCTTTTATGGAAGGTTCCATGAAACATCTTCGTCAATTTATGATTCGCCAGTTAGGGAAAGATGGAACCAAAGATGTGGCTTTGTTTCTGAAAATTGGGAAAGTACAAAACGTAAAATCTTTTGAAGATGTTCCATCTTACGTTTTGGTTCCCGCTTTTATGCTAAGTGAAATCAAAAAAGCATTTATCATCGGTATTTATATCTTCATACCATTTATTGTAATCGATTTGATTGTTGCGTCTGCCCTCCTTGCTATGGGTTTTATGATGTTGCCACCGGTGATGATTTCTCTTCCGTTAAAACTCATTCTTTTCATTTTGATTGATGGATGGAACCTACTTGTTTTGGAACTTGTAAGGAGTTATAAATGACAGAAGTAGACGTTGTTAACTTGATGCGAGAAGCATTCATTGTGACTCTAAAAATATCCAGTCCCATCTTGATTACTGCACTTGTTGTGGGGCTGATTGTTGGAATTTTACAAACCACAACTTCGATCCAAGAACCTACAATTGCTTTTGTTCCCAAACTTGTTTCTATTTTTGCTGTGATAGTATTTTTTTCGGCTTGGATGGTGCGGGTGATGACAGACTATACTCGTGAAATTTTTTTTATGATAGAAAAGATATGATATGGAATCATTTGTTTTACACTTTCAATCTTTTCTCTTTGTCTTAGTTCGACTACTCGGACTTTTTTTGGTAGCACCATTTTTCTCTTCTGAATCAATCAACTTTTCACTCCGAATGATTTTTTCCTTTATGGTTTCGTTGATTGTTTATCCAGTTGTGGCAACTTACATGCCACCAGTTCCCGGCCATATGATCAATTTTGGAATCCTAATTCTTTCTGAATTGTTGGTAGGAGTATTTATTGGATTTCTCGTCTCACTAGTGTTTGCTGCCTTTCAAATGGCTGGAGAATTTTTTAATAACCAAATTGGATTTGGTTATACGGAAATTTTGGATCCAGTTACTCAAAACTCACTTCCTGCGATTGGTACCATGAAAAATTTGATGGCAACCGCTCTTTTTCTCGTGATAGGAGCACATCGATTTCTCATTGAAACATTAGCCTATTCTTTTGAAAAAATTAGAATCATTGCTTTTACGGGAAAGGTAAATGCTGGGCTCTATAAGTTGATGGAAGAAGCGATCGGTGCTATGTTTGTTGTTAGCTTTAAAATTGCACTTCCTGTGATGGGAATTCTATTTTTGGTTTCCCTTGCAGAAGGCCTAATGGGAAAAGCTGCCCAACAGATGAATGTAATGTCAATGTCGTTCCCACTGAAAGTTTTTATTGGAACACTCACTCTCATTGCAACCCTTACTTTCATCGCAACTCAAATGGTACAAGGAATTCAGATTTCCATGGATAAGGCAAATTTACTCATCCGGGAGTGGCCAAACTTATGAAAGGGAAATTAAAGTTCTTCTTTGCTAAGATAACCGCATGGATAGAGGCTGTGACCAAACCTTTGTTTGGTGGAATTCGTTTTTTGTCATTTGGCCTTGCTGAAGATTTGCAAACAGATTTATTTTCAAAGGATCTTCGTTTTACTACCGGTTATTATGCGATAGAACTCCAACTCTTCGCTGCAGCTGATGAAGGTCGAACTGAACCGCCGAGTGAACGTCGTAGAAGAGAAGAAAAGGAAAAGGGAAATGTCCCGAAATCCAACGAAGTAGCGTCCACTCTTGTTTTGTTAGGTGGAACGGGTGTTTTGTTTATCTTGGGTGATACATTTATAAGAAACACTGCAATTTTTATTAAAAAATATCTCCCCATGGGCATGAAACTTGACCGGTTCGGGGCAGAGGAATTCCGGGTGATCCTTGCCGGTGTTTCCCGTGATTTTTTTAATCTGCTTTGGCCTATCCTTGCAATTACACTTGTATTTGCTATTGTTGGGAATGTGGTGCAGGTGGGATTTATGTTTTCGCCGAGAGCACTTTCATTTCGATTTGATCGAATCGCTCCCAACTTTAAACGGGTTTTGCCAAATCGCCAAACATTATTTAATTTAGTTAAGTCTCTCGCAAAAGTAGTGTTAATTGGTGTAATAAGTTATGTTTTAATATCAGGTGACTTTTTGAAAGTTCTTTTGACAGGAAATATGGGAATGATGCAGGCCATTACTCTCATTACGTATTCTGGATTTAAGATTATGATGGCTGCTGGACTTTTGTTACTTGGAATCGCTGTTGCTGACTTTTTTTTCCAAAAGTCCGAATTTGAAGAATCTCTTAAACAAACTCCTTCTGAAGCCAAACGAGAGATGAAAGAAGATTCTGGTGATCCAGTGATGAAAAACCGAAGGATGCAATTGGCAAGGGATATGATGCAAGGAAATATGCTTCGTGAAGTCCCGAAAGCCGATGTTGTCATTACCAATCCTACTCATTATTCGGTGGCATTATCTTATGAAATGGGAAGGGATTCAGCACCAAGAGTAATTGCTAAAGGTGAGAATCGCCTAGCGCTTGAAATACGAAGGATTGCTCGTGAAAACGATGTCCCTATTATAGAAAGTCCCAAACAAGCACGCCTTTTATATGCGCAAGTGGAAGTGGGAGAAGAGATCCCACAAGAATTCTTCCAAGCAGTGGTGCAAATCCTCATCACTCTTGAGAAGTTCAAAAAAAAAGTAGGAATGGCATAAGCAAATGAACTTTAGAGACATACTCAAACAATCCGATGTGGTTTTAGGGGTGGGAACACTTCTGATTTTGGGAATGTTGATTGTCCCTTTACCGGGATTTGTCTTGGACATTCTGATAGTAGTGAGTATTGGGCTTGGGTTACTCATTCTCATGACGGCATTGTCCGTGACCGAACCAAGCGAGTTTTCGATTTTTCCAAGTTTACTACTCATTACCACCTTATTTAGGTTAGCGCTGAACGTATCCACAACAAGACAAATTTTATCCAAAGGCCCTGCGATGAACTCAAGTGTGATTGAAGCATTTGGAACATTTGTGGTGGGTGGAGAATCGGGACTTGGGAAGTATGTCGTAGGCCTTATTATCTTTATCATCCTTACCATCGTACAGGTATTAGTGATCACGAAAGGTGCGACGAGGATCTCGGAAGTTGCTGCCAGGTTCACACTCGATGGATTACCACAAAAACAAATGTCGATAGATATGGAATTGAATAGTGGTGCAATTACAGAAGCAGAGGCAAAAGTAAAACGTAAAAAAGTCCAAAGAGAAGTAGATTTTTATGGGGCCATGGATGGAGCTTCGAAATTCGTTCAAGGTGATGTTCGTGCAGGTTTAATCATTACCGCGATTAACTTACTTGGTGGGATTCTGATTGGATCTACGATTCGTGGAGAATCATTTCTCGCATCCATTGAAACCTATGGAAAATTTACGATTGGAGATGGACTTGTTTCGCAAATTCCAGGTCTTCTTTCTACAACTGCTACTGGTATCATTGTCACTCGTTCCAGTTCAGAAAAGAAGCTAACCGTAGAGATCAAAGACCAACTTTTTGGGAATGCCAAAACTTTGTATGTGGTTTCGGGGGCACTTGGTCTTTCTAGTTTGATTCCGGGACTTCCATTTTTTTCCCTTTTGTTTTTAGCAGGTGCCATTGGGTATTTGGGATATTCCATCGAACAAGTGGCAAAAGAAGAAATCAAAAAAATTGAAAACGTTGCGCAAGAAAAGGTCCAAGAGAAAAAACCAGAAAACTACATCAAAGAAATTTCTGTGGAAGCCATTCAAGTGGAACTAGGTCGCGATTTACTTCCGTTAGTGGATGCATCTTCTGGTGGGCATCTACTTGAGCAGATTGCCAATACTCGTAAAAAATTCGCTATCGATTTTGGTCTCGTGATCCCTGCGATTCGAATCATAGACAATCTAGAAATCCCTCACGATAATTATAGCATTCGCATCAATGGTGTTGTTGTTGGGCAATCAGCAGTGAGAGCTGATCGTTTGATGGCAATGAACAATACCGCACGTAACTTGGATCCAATCGTAGGAGAACCATTCACGGAGCCGGCATTTGGTTTGAAGGCAACTTGGATTGATCCAAATGATAAAATTGAGGTGGAGAATAAAGGTTATTCGGTTGTGGATCCATCAACGGTTATCATCACTCATCTAAAAGAGTTAATTTCAAATTACGCTTCACAACTTTTAGGAAGAGAAGAAGTAAAAGCACTTCTAGAACACTTACGACAAACCCATCCCACTCTTGTGGGAGAATTGGATTATGACAAACAAGGAAGACTGGGGATCATCCAACAAACCTTGCAAAACCTTCTGGCAGAGGGACTATCCATTAAAAACCTTCCGAAAATTATGGATGCGATTGCGAACCATCTCCCAAGGACAAACAATCCTTTTGATTTGGCTGAACATGTAAGGCAAGCTTTATCGCGCCAAATCATCAATGATTTTCTTTCTCCAGATGGAAAGTTACATGTGGTTACAATTGACCCAAGGATCATTGATCGTATGAACAAAAGTATCACACTGGATGAAACTGATGGTAGTAAACTCATCATCCTTCCACATGATGTTCGTGTGAGGATTTTAGAATCTGTTTACAATGAATTACAAAAGGCATTGGATGAAAATAGGTTCCTGATTTTTGTAGTTTCTAGGTATCTCAGACAAGCATTCGCATTCTTTTTGACAAAGGAACTACCCCCCAGGAACTTTGCAGTAATTGCTTCTGAAGAAATTCATAGAGGGGTTCCGACAGAAATTGCTTCGGTTTTAAGCCTTCCATCCCGAGAGGAACACCCACAAGAAGCATAGGAGAATCTTTTTGCCTAGTCTTGTCCCATCGCACCGCATTTCTGTTGCTCCGATGATGGACTGGACCGACAGACATTTCCGCTTTTTGATGAGGCTTATCTCCAAACAGACCTTACTCTATACGGAGATGGTAACTACAGGTGCCATCCTCCGTGGGAAAGACAACCACAGATACTTAGATTTTTCAAAAGAAGAACATCCCGTTGTGCTTCAGTTAGGTGGTGATTCGCCAGTATCCCTGGCAGAATGTGCCAAAATTGGCGAAGATTATGGATATGACGAAATCAATCTGAATGTCGGTTGTCCCTCGGATCGAGTACAAAGTGGAAGTTTTGGGGCATGCCTCATGAAAGATCCAGACCTTGTGGCAGAAATGGTTTTTGCTTGTAAGGGAAAGGTTAAAGTTCCTGTAACCGTCAAACATCGGATTGGTGTGAATGGAAAAGAAAGTTACGAGGACCTGCATCATTTTGTTTCTAAGATTAATGCCGCTGGTGTGGATCATAGTATTGTTCATGCAAGGATTGCTATTTTAGAAGGACTTTCTCCCAAAGAAAACCGAACGGTTCCTCCCCTTCGTTATGAAGATGTTTACCGATTAAAAACAGATTTCCCTGATTTACCCATCACCATCAACGGGGGAATTAAGACGCATTCTGAAATTAAAGAGCACCTAATGAAAGTAGATGGAGTGATGATTGGGCGTGCTGCTTATGATAATCCGTATATGTTTTATGAAGTAGACCAATTGTATTATGGATCTAAGGAAAATCCTCCGTCTAGAGAAGATGTTCTTCGGGAACTCATTCCTTATATTCGGTCATCTCTTGCGAGAGATGGAAAAGTACATCATATTTTACGCCATATTTTGGGACTTTATTTTGGAGAAAGGGGAGCTCGTGAGTATCGAAAATTTCTCACAGACCGGATGCACCTATCGGGAGCTAATGAATCCATCCTAGAGGATTATCTGAAGCGTTAAGGATCTGAAGGGCGTAAGGTCAGCTTTTCGTCTAACGACGAGAAGCTGACGGGAGCGAAAGCGCACCCCGGAGGAGCCTGACCCTTGGAAAATGAAAGTTTCGGATACAAATGGATTGGGGAACGCCCAATGAAAAGGAAAAGAAGTCAATCGAATTATTTAAAATTGGAAGGTATAGATTAACTTGGATTAGACGGCTTGTGTGTAGAGTTTGTTCAAAAAATTCTGGATTTGCCTGAAAAACACGGAGAAAACTCATCCAAAATCTATTAAAATCAAATGAGTTGACAGGGCGGTTTCTCTTCCCAGCCTGGTTAAATTGAGAGGGAATACCATGACCAAGCCACTCACCGTACAAAGTGACAAAACAATGCTTCTAGAGGTGGATAACCCAGAATTTGAAGCCTGTCGGGACCTCGTTTCCAAGTTTGCTGAGCTCGAAAAAAGCCCAGAGTATATGCATACGTATCGCATTTCTCCACTTTCTTTGTGGAATGCTGCATCCATTAAAATGACGGCAGATGAGATCATTGAAGGTTTAACTAAGTTTGCTCGTTATTCCGTTCCTAAAAACGTGATGAATGAAGTGAGAGAACAAATCTCTCGTTATGGAAAAGTAAAACTAGTGAAAGAAGAATCCGGGGAATTGTATATCATTTCCAACGAAAAAGGATTCATTACTGAAATTGCAAACAACCGTGCCGTTCAACCTTTTGTGGATGGAATGGAAGGTGATAAAATTCGTATCAAAAAAGAATATCGTGGTCACATCAAACAAGCGTTAATCAAAATTGGCTTTCCTGTGGAAGACCTTGCTGGTTATGATGAAGGTAATAAATACCCGTTTAACTTACGTCCTACAACAAAAGGTGGAATTAAGTTTGGAATGCGTGACTACCAAAGAGCTTCGGTTGAGGCTTTTCATGCTGGTGGGCGTAACGAAGGGGGATCTGGGGTTGTAGTCCTTCCTTGTGGTGCGGGAAAAACCATCGTGGGGATGGGAGTGATGCAGATTGTCGGTGCGGAAACTCTGATTCTTGTAACGAACACTTTGTCCATCCGTCAGTGGAGAAATGAAATTTTAGACAAAACCGATATCCCTGAATCAGACATTGGGGAGTATTCGGGTGAACTCAAAGAAATTAAACCCATCACGATTGCAACGTATAATATCTTAACTCATAGAAAGAAAAAAGGTGGCGACTTCACACACTTTCATATCTTCAGTGCAAACAACTGGGGACTGATTGTTTACGATGAGGTTCACTTATTGCCGGCTCCTGTGTTTCGTATGACGTCAGAACTCCAAGCCAAACGTAGGTTAGGTCTTACTGCGACTCTTGTAAGGGAAGATGGACTGGAAGAAGATGTATTCTCACTGATCGGACCTAAAAAATACGATGTGCCTTGGAAGGAACTCGAAGCAAAGTCTTGGATTGCCGAAGCCAATTGTGTGGAGATTCGTGTACCTATGGAAGATGACCTTCGTATGAAGTATTCTGTGGCAGATGACCGTGAGAAGTTCCGATTGGCATCAGAAAACCCGGAAAAACTTCGTGCGATTAGCTATATCTTAAAAAAACATTCCACTAACAATATTTTGGTGATTGGGCAGTATATCAATCAGTTGGAAGAAATTTCAAATACTTTCAAAATCCCTTTGATTACGGGAAAAACTCCACTGCCTGAAAGACAAGAACTTTACCAAGCGTTTCGTTCTGGTCAAATCAAACAACTTGTGGTGTCTAAGGTGGCGAACTTCTCTATCGACTTACCAGATGCAAACATTGCCATCCAGGTATCGGGTACCTTTGGTTCGAGACAAGAAGAGGCACAGCGTTTAGGTCGAATCCTTCGTCCTAAATCCCAAGACAACACGGCAATTTTTTACTCGTTGATTTCGCGTGATACCAACGAAGAAAGATTTGGGCAAAACAGGCAACTCTTCCTCACCGAACAAGGGTATGAATACGAAATTTATACTTTGGATCAGTTTAAAGAAACTGTTCCGGAAGAATCACTCACTAAATAGAGGAAAAAATGAAACTTGTAGCAAAACGACTGGATGTCGTAGAACCTTCTCCCACTCTCGCAATCACTGCCAAAGCCAATCAGTTGAAAGCGAGTGGACTTGATGTTGTTGGATTTGGAGCAGGGGAACCTGACTTTGATACACCGACACATATCAAAGAAGCTGCCAAAAAAGCAATGGACCAAGGGAAAACCAAATACACTCCTGTGAGTGGAACTGTTTCTTTGAAAGAAGCCATCATTAAAAAGTTCGAAACTGAAAACGGTTTAAAATACGAAAAGAACCAAATCATTGTAGGAACAGGTGGGAAACAGGTTCTCTACAATTTTTTTATGGCAACTCTCAATCCTGGAGATGAGGTGATCATTCCTGCACCGTATTGGGTAAGTTATGCGGACATCGTTCGTTTAGCGGAAGGAACTCCGGTGATTGTTTCAACGGATATTTCCAGTGGATTTAAAATCACCGCAGCTCAATTGGAAAAAGCCATCACTCCCAAAACAAAGGTATTTATTTTTAATTCACCATCCAACCCTACTGGAGCGGCTTACACTCGTTCGGATGTCGAAGCACTTGTAAAGGTATTGGAGCCAAAAGATATCATTACTGTTTCGGATGATATTTATGAAAAAATCATCTATGATGGCTTGGAATTTGTAAATCCAGCGATGATCTCCGAGAAGATGAAGGAAAAAACCTTTGTGATCAATGGTGTGTCCAAAGCTTATTCCATGACGGGTTGGAGGATTGGATACGGAGCAGGAAACGCAGAGATTGTGAAAAATATGGATACCATGCAAGGCCAATCCACAAGCAATGCATCTTCCATTTCCCAAGCAGCTGCAGAGGCCGCTCTCACTGGTGACCAAACTCCTGTGAATGATATGTTAAAAGCATTTGACAAACGTCGTAAACTCATTGTGGGTCTCTTACGTGAGATTCCAGGTGTAGAATGCCGGATGCCAGAAGGAGCATTTTATGCTTTCCCTTACATGACGGGTGTGTACGAAACTCCAGGGTTCAAACGACTTCTCGCAGAGAAAAAAGAAACTTCTTATTCCAAACTTTTTTGTGATGTTCTTCTTGATAAATACAATGTGGCAGCAGTGCCAGGGATTGCATTTGGAGATGACAAAGCTATTCGTTTGTCCTATGCGTTAGGTGATAAAGACATCGAAAAAGGTGTCTCTCGCATCAAACAAATGGTAGAGGATTTACAAAAATAAAATGATATTTGTCCCTTTACAGAAAATTTTTTGTAGAGGGATGGTCTTTTCTCAGTCATTGGTATATTTACGATCGAGGGTTCTCTTTCGCAATGGATTGGATTTTTTTACCTCATTCATTGCAGTTTTGATCTTAGTCTCTACCTTGTCCGCTTCACTCAGTTCTCTTCCGACCATACAAAATAAATCCAAACAAACAAAACCATCTGAACTCATAAAACGAGATTCCACCTCGCAGATTGTCATTCCGGTGATAGGACTCAATTTGCATTTGTTTGCCGATCAGAAAAGCGATGTATTACGAAAACTAAAATTTGGGGAACCTGTATCTTTTGACAAGGATTCGCTTGAAAGCCCAAAAGAAGATTGGATTCCAGTGAAGTTAGAAGATGGTCTTTCCGGGTTCATCAAACGTTCTGTTGTTCGTTCGGTTCCTCCAAAACTGTATTTGTCGACTTTGTTATTTGAAGCAGAACGAATGATTCTTTCCAATCAAATTGATTTTGCAGCCAAACAAGAGATTACAGATACTATTTTTGCAATTTCTTCTACGGGAAAATTTACTGGTGATGATTTTATTTTTATCCGAGCCAAAGCTGGATTTTTCTTAAAAAAAACAGTCGATTTGATGAATACAAAGGGAATCAAACCTGATAATGATCCAGGTACTTTGGAATTTTTAAAACGCCACCAAACCCGGCTATTGTATGATTACAATTCTGGAAAATACTATGTAGATTCAAATTATTTTTGGAAACTACTGGAAGCCTATCCAAAAACGAAACACTCGGATTACGCAGGTTACCTGGCAACAGAAAGTATGCCGAATGCAGATTGTAATGTGGATTTGAAATGTCGTTTGGAAGAAATGAGAAAGGGAAAACTTCGTTATATTTATTTATTCCCCACAGGCAATTATATCAATTTATATACCAAAGATTTAGTATACAATTTACAATCGATGACAAAAGATCCAGATTCCATTCCTTGTTTCGCCCCAGTAGGGGAAGGGATTAAGTCTGAAATCAATCAGATGATTCGATATGCTTCTGAGATTGGCCCGAGAGAAAAAAAACAAATCCTCCCTCATTTACAAATTCTAAAGAAAGAATGTTTTCGTTAGCAATCATCTGAGATGCAGTAGAGGTTTTTGTGAAATTAAGTTACAAACTGTATCCATTTCAGGCAAGTTCAGAAAATCAAAAATCTGTAGGTAATATTGTCATCTTACATGGATTATTTGGCTCATCAAAAAACTGGGTAACCGTGGCAAAGTTTTTATCAAATTTTGGTTCCGTATATACTGTTGACCAAAGAAACCATGGAGACTCTCCTCATGCAGATGAACACTCCATTCGGTTAATGTCAGAGGATATGGAAGAATTCCTTTTGGACCATCAAATTAAAAATCCGATTTTACTTGGTCACTCTATGGGTGGGCTTGTGGCAATGTATTTTGATTTTATGCATCCTGGTTTTTTGGATGCCTTGATTGTGCAAGACATTGCGCCTAGATCCTATCCTTTCGCTTACGATCAGGAAATCCAGTCTATGTCTTTTCCCCTTCAAGGATTTACTTCCCGAACTCAAATAGATATGGAGATGGCAAAGTTTTTACCGGATACGTTTATCCGCCAATTTTTACAAATGAGTTTGGAACGATTAGATTCTGGTGAGTATCGTTGGAAATTAAATGTATCGGGGTTGAATGCAGCAAGGCGAATCTTCGATCATCCTTTTCCTGAAAAAATATCCTCTGATACAAACGCCTTTTTTATTCTGGGAGCAGCTTCTACTTACATTACGGATTCGGATAAAATCTTGATTCAGGAAACTTTTTCCCATTTAACAATGAAAAGTATTTTGGGAGGTGGCCATTATATTCATTATACCCACCAAGCAGAGTATTTGGAAATTTTGAAGAATTGGTTTCAATCTAAAATCACCAACCTCTGAAACAATAGTATTGTTGCAGAAGCTGGATTTTAAATTTTTAGAGGAAGTTTTTTGGTCAAATCAGGAAAGGTTTTAATCTTCCAGTAAGGACCTCAACATCCATGCTGTTTTTTCGTGAATGTCCAAACGTTGTGTGAGTAAATCTAATGTTGCTTGGTCGTTTCCTTTTTCAGCTGGTGCGTATGCTGCCCGTGCTGTTCTAATGACTGCTTCATTTCCTTCGACTAAATGTTTAATCATATCTTGGGCTTTGGGAACTTCTTTGTCTTCTGCGATGCTCGAATATTTTGCAAATTCCCAACCACCCATTGGTGCGTAGTATCCAAGAGATCTAATTCTTTCTGCAATGGGATCAATTGCATTCCAAAGTTCTGTATACTGTGTCATAAACAGAATGTGCAAAGTTTGAAACATTGGCCCAGTTACATTCCAATGGTAACTATGAGTCTTTTGATACAAAGTGTACGTATCCGCTAAAAGTTTTTTTAAAGATTCAGAGATCGCACTTCTTTCTTCTTCTGGGATTCCAATATTAATTTTCATTATTTATCCTTTTGGTTTGATATAAATTATTTTTTTAGTTCTGAAACAATCCGTTCTACCAGGCTCTCTGCAACAAAGTCATATTGGCTAGTGGTTAACAGAATGTCCTCACGACTCCAAATGAGTCCAAGCCCTAGACTATATTGGATTAACTTTCCTAGAGTCCAATCAGCTCCTGGTTTTTTACGAGCGTTGACAATGACTTGCCCTGATTCAATATGAACAATTTTGAGGGAAACTGTATCCACCAAATTGGGAATGAGTTTTCCTTTTTCATCATATTTTTTGAGTGCAGATCCTCTGCCGAAAACCAGTGCGTCCACTCCAAGCACTTTTCCTAATCGAACGGCTGTTTGTGTATCAATGATTCCGGTTTTCGAAAAACTTTGTTCGTTTACCACTTTGGAGAGTTGTTCTCTTTCGATCACTTTGATAGGGAGTAGTTTTGCGATTTGTAAGGAGACTGCGTCGGTAAATTCATCTCCCCATTTTGCCTCTTCAATATCAAAAAGTAAAACGGCTACTTTTGAAATTCCTAAATCCGTTTTTCCCGATTCTGGGTATTGGACGGCAGCATCCATGGTGCGACAATTTGTAAACGATAGGCTGAGGAGGAGGGACAAACACGCTAAATATAGTTTCATAGATTTCCTTAAGAAATGATAGAGGGATTGCAAACCGGCAATTCTTTTTCGCTTCAAAATCAGGCATTTTGAAAAATTCGCTTTTCCAATTGTGGTCTTTACTAGATTTTTCCAACTAGGCCCTTTCATGAAAAAGATTCTCAGTACATTTATCATTGTTTTCACCTTTTTTTTGCTAGGTGCAGGTTATTACTTTTCATCGTCCATAGTCTCCTTTCCCGTCACAACCTTAGAAGAAGATAAGACGAAATTAAAGATCAATTCCATTTCTGATTTTGGACTTCCCGAACCAGAATCAATTCGATTTCAAAATGGGAATCTTCGTCTGCGAGGATGGTATTTTAAAAATCCTAAAAAGAAAAAATGTGGTGTTGTTTTACTCCATGGACATTCAAGAACCCGTTTTGGTGTTTTGAAATACGCTCCCTTGTTTTGGAAACGAGGTTGCAGTTTGTTTCTCTATGATGCTCGTCACCATGGTGAAAGTGCTGGAGAATACGGAACGTACGGATTTTATGAAAAAATTGATTTGGAGAGAGCCATTGAATTCTTTTCCGAGATTAGCACAGTTCCAGAAGAGCAGATTGGGATTTTTGGGGCTTCGTTTGGTGCAGCGACTGCATTACAATATGCAGAAGGCAGAAATGATTTTGCCTTTGTGATTGCGGATTCACCTTTTATGGATATGCGTTCGATCGTAGAAAAAAGAGCTGTGGATTTGTATAGCCCACTTGTTTTGTTTCTTTCTCCTATTGCCCTTTCTCTAGCAGAACTGCAGGCTGATTTTTTAGTGGATGAAGTCTCTCCTAAAAAAGCAGCTAAGACTATTTCTGTGCCTGTACTTTTGATTCATTCCAAAACAGATGAGATTACACCAGTTTCTCACTCGGAAGAAATTTTTAATAATTTAAAATCGAATCGCAAACAGTTGGTGGAAACAGATTGGGGAGCCGCTCATTGTAAGTCGATTGATGCCCGCCCTATTGAATACGAATCCGTTGTGAATGCCTTTTTAAAAGAACATACTTCCTTTCCAAAGTAACATTTAGAAAATGCTGGGTCTGTGGCATTTTCTAACGAATTTTAATTAACCTAGGAAGGGCTTCCCAAGTCCCAGAGTCGTTTGTGAAATAAGTTAAATACACGGGGAAGGATCCAACCCCAGTTCCTTCAGAAATCGAATAACTATAGTTTAACTTACCATTGGCGGATTGTAATTGTTCTGCATTGGAGATCCCTGTGCTATAAGCTGTTGGAATACTTGGTAATACAGTAACGCTTGCTAAAGAATCTATGCTACGAAAGATTTCAATGGAAGGTGTTGAAAAAGTCGGCACCGTTGAAAGAATTAAAAAATCGGAATTGCCTGAACTTTTTACATCTCTTAATAAAGGGTAAGATGGCGCTAATGATGAAGAAAAGCCAGTTATAAAACTTGTATTCCGGAGAATTGTGGGAGACGGTGAAGTATAATTTCCGGTCGGAAAAGTATATCCAACTGGTGGGCTTGTACCGAGTAAGGAAACAAATTTTCCGCGAGCAAAGAATACAGGTGATTGGAAAGTTAAACCACTTCCGTCAAAGTTAACAGGATTATTGTTTAACGCATAAGTATCTAAACTTCTCACTGGAGCAATAGTTGAAAGTGTTACACTTGGGCATTGCAAATATTCAATTCCTCCGAGCGTAGCTACTTGATATGCAATTGCATCATTCTCAAACGTTGACATTTGGCAGCTAAAATCACTGATTAAATCTGCAGTAGGTCCAAAATCTGCATTTAGAAGCGTTGGCCTTTTTTCAACTGCCGGATAGTATGTTGGGGTAATTACATACCTTCCGTTGCCCAAATAAATTGTTGGATACATCCAGGATGGGTAGTTTGGATCTGTAAATAGAAAGGCATTTGTCGCAATCGGCAGACTTGTTGCGATATTGGAGCCTGGCGGGAATAAGTTCGGAATTTTAAATACAAAATTTTTAGTGGAAAGGTAAGTAAGTGCGGGGTAATTCCTTTTTTCTTCGGAAATGAAGAAAACATACTCTGCACCATTGAAGACTGGTTTGGATATTTTTAAGATCAATTCATAAGAGATATTTTTTTCGATGGTCACTCCATCAATCTTTGTGACCAAATCATAATTCTCTCCATCTGCAGAGGATGCAATGTACCCGACGGCACTGTTTTTATCAGGCCCTGCATATGAAGTTAGAACTTCTAAGTAAATAAACTGCCTTCCATTCGCAGAACCGAGGGGAGTGAAAGAATAATTGGAAGCCAATTGATTGCGATAATTGGCAATATCTTCTAAAAGGAACTGGACAATTCCTCCTTGGGTTAATAGAGAAAACGATTGTTTGGTGATCCCGTTGTAGATGCGAAAACTGGTACTGCCCACAATCACATCGCCAGGAGTTTTAACCGTAAGCGTTGCTATACCTCTTTCACTAAAAGTTAAGAAACCTCTTCCGTTTGGATCTAATGTGAGTGTATAGGTTCGAATATTGCCTGTTTCTCCATAGTCGGATACGGGAACTCCATTTTCATCAGCTTCATTGAAAACAGAATACTCAACTTTGTAAGCGTTGTATGGATTCCCATTAGAATCGGTAAACTTCATAAATGCGACAGTTTGGCTATACGTATTGAATGCATCTGCCAATGCAAGCAAACGAAGTAAACTTTGGAGAGATCCTAGATCTTGCGAAGGGTCTAGATCAGAAGGTTTGAATATTTTACATTGAAATGAAAATAAAAGAAGTAAAATGGCGGTGATTATATTTTTCATAAAGAACTCCTTAGAATAGAATGGAATACCGAACTTCGGCATAGACAGAATTGGTTTGTGGACGAATCCCTGCGACCGAATAAGGTTTATCCCAACCTGTGTCCCAATCCAAACCTTCTCTGATTTGTTTGCCCCCTGTGCTGACGCTTGGTCGATCTGGATAACGATCGGTTCCGATCATAAATGCATGAACGAGATTTGTGATGTAGATGATTCCTGCCGCTCCAAGTCCAGCTATGTATTTAGCATTTGCTTCTTTGGCATTATTTTTACTTTTCACAATCAAGTCTTCTGTGATTGATGTTTCAACAAATCCTACGATAAATTCAGAAGGCAAACTGATGTTTTGTGCATTAAACCTTGTTCCGGGTCCCCCGATTTGATTGAGTAGTACCATTGTATCATAATGCGCTTGTGCGTTTTTTTCTTCTGTGCGAAGGGGTCCGAGGGAATAAACTAGGGTTCCGAAAAATAACGTGCTAAATGTCCCTGCAGATACATTGTATCCACCACAAAGTTGTCCCCAACCCGGTAAAATTGCTGACCGCCAAAGTATTGCTAAACGACCACCGCATTGGGTAACTGCTGGGGAGGGACCGAGTTTTCTTGTTGCAAGCCATTCGGCTTCGGCCCTTGCTTCTTTTTCAGCCAAGGTCTCTTTGTTTTTTTCTTCAGCCAGTCTTGTTTGTTCTGCTAGTTTCGCTTCTTCTTCTAATCGCTTTTGTTCTTTAGCTTCAGCAAGCAAACGTTCTTTTTCGAGTTTTGTTTTTTCTTTCTCTTCTTTTTCTTTTAATTTCTTTTCTTCTGCAATCCTGATCTTTTCGGCTTCTTGTTCGCTGACATCTTTATAGACTACTTTTAAAATTTGGGATTTGGAAATGGTTTGTGAACCTTCTGCCGTTTGCACGGTGAGTCCGCGTTCATTTTGGTCGGTAACTTTTCCTTTTAGCGTCTTCCCATTTTTCAGAATGACAGTATTGACGGCGAATAGTGGGAAAGAAAGTAGGATGAGTAAAGAGAATAATAGAGTTTTTTTCATAGATAGGAATCCTTTCCTGGTTCCTGAAATTTTCGCATCCAATCAAGAAATTGCAAGAGAATTTTATGAAGGAGGATTGGGTGAAATGCCTCTATACACTTATGCTTTCGTTGAATAAAAAGGGCCTTTTGCACTAAATCTTTAAATTTTCAACTTTGCCATGACATGCGGACGATACGGAAGGGTGTTCCACCTTAAATTTGTAAATGAAGTTTGCTGCTATGTCTTCGAAGGTTTTTTTAGAGCATGTAAGTGCCAGCAAAGATTCGATCGTCGAGGATATCCCTAAGAGGCTTCTTATCACAACTGTTATCTTTTTAAAAACCATTTAAAATGGTACTAATGTCATTTTAAAACCTTTCTAACGGTAAATTTTGATTTTTTTTCACAAGCTAATAGAAATTAGTTGTCTTCCCGAATTCGTAAAATCAATATTAGTATTCCTGAATATTTTTATTTTTTTAGGCTAAATTTATATGCGAATCCAAAAACAAACCTACCTTCTTTCCTTTCTAATACTATTTGCAAGTAACTGTGTCCTATTTTTGCCAAATGGTGGTGGACAGACAGACTTTAGTCCTTTTGCCTTCTTGTTTGGACTCGTCGGTGGCTCTCCTTCTTCCTCCGCTCAAAACTTCACCCCTGGCACCGCAGTGGATCTGTCAGGTGACGGAAATCCAGATGCAACTCTCGTTGATTCTGATGGAGATGGTGTCTCCGATGGAATCAACCTTACTGGTGGGGCAACGCCAAATCTTCTTTTGCTCGATACCAATGGAGATGGGATTCCCGACGCCGTCGATTCCAATGGGGACGGTTTACCCGATTATTATATTAGTCCGAACCCTCCTGGTTTTCTTACTACAGCTCCTGATGGAACCGGAAATCCTGTCGTTATCATTGTGGATAGTAGTGGTAACGTTCTCGGTTTTGATACCGATGGAGATGGAACACCAAACGACACTGCCATTGTTGCCATCTTGAGCGATACCACTTCACCAACGATCACCAGTTCTTTGTCAGCTGGAACTTTCTCCACTACACAATCAACGGCACTCACTTGTACTGACAACAAAGCTCCTGGATCTATTGTTTACACTTTAGATTCATCGACTCCTGCATTTTTGCCAAAGACTGGAACCATCATCACGAAATCTTCCCAAGTGATTTCTCTTTCTTCCGAAGGAACTCATACCTTAAGTGCACTTTGCCGAGATTTAGCAGGAAATCTTTCAGCACCCATTAGCATTGTTTATACGATCGATACCAAAATTCCGGCACTTACCATTGTTAGTCAATCGTCTACGGCCATTAGTGCTTCTGCTAACGCGATCGCAAGTTCCACAACCATTTGGAGATCGGATCGCTCAGGATCTTTCACTGTTAGAGAAGGAAGTTCTTGTGATTCTGGAACCATTGCCACAACCGGAACCGCTACAGCAAGCGTAGACCAAAACTTTGTTCGTTCTCATACCCATTTCACTGGCGAAGGCACAAAGACATATCGTATCTGTGTCACTGGTACCAATGGACTGACTGGGTTTGCATCGGTCACTCTCCAAAGAGATGATACGGCACCAGTAGTCACTGCAGATCCTGGTGCAGGAAGTTATGGAGTGGCCACTTCAGTTTCTCTTTCCTGTTCTGACACTGGTGGTAGTGGTTGCGAAAGAATCGCCTATGCAGTGCAAGCTGGTTCTGCCCCGACAAACCCTGCCATCCAAGGAACCAATGGAACGGTTAGCAGTGGAACTTTATACACAGCTGCCATAGCTATGACCGATGGAGCTGTCACCTATACGAAGTTTGTGGCTAGTGACAAAGCCGGAAATGTGTCTAATATCAGTTCTGCCAACTATACAGTGGACACACAAGTGGCAACAATCACAGTGAATTCCCAAACGGCTGCGATCAATGGATCATCGAATGTTTCCGTCAGTTGGCAAAGTTCAAAGGCTGGTAATTATCAAATCCGATTGGGTGGGTCTAGTTGTTCCACTGGAACCGCTCTAACGAATACAGGCAACAATGCCAATGTAACAGGAAATATCGCTGCAACAACCGATACTTCCACCACGATTGCCAACTCTCAATTTGCCGAAGGGGACAACACCATTCGTATTTGTGTGGCAAACTTAGTCGGGAGCTTTGGTTCCACAACTCGATCTACCAATAAAGACACAACGGCTCCTGTGGTGACAATGGCTTCACCTTCTGGCTCCGGTCCCTTTGCTTCGGGAGCCCAACTCCAACTCAGTTGTTCAGACACAGGTGGAAGTGGATGTGATAAAATCATTTATACATTGAACGGCACAGAACCTGCATTTGACGGCAGTGGTGCTGTTACCAACGGAACTGTTTATTCTTCTCCTGTGGCCCTTTCCAATGGTAGCAACCAAGTGAAATACTTGGCACGTGACTTAGCAGGGAATACAAGCACAGCAGGAAACCAAAGTTTTCATGTGGGTCCACCGAATGCTCCTGCCTTTGTAGAAGCCCAAGCCGGGGGAACTAGCGCCGTTGTCCAGTGGTGGCCTGTCACAGGTGCCACATCGTACACAGTGTACTATAGCACAAGCCCTGGTGTGACTACAGCATCGGCAAGTTTCGGGCCAGTGACAAATCCGTATGCGACGATTACTGGGTTAGCGGGGAATACTTTGTATTACTTTAGGGTGGTGGCAAGTAATAGTTTCGGAAACAGTACGACTAATCAGTTTGAGGCAATTGCATTTACAACGGCAACGCCTCCAGGGACGAGTTCGACGGGTACGCATGTCGATATATCGGCAGGGCAAGGGAGTAGTTCAGGTTACAACCCCAGTGCCGTCATCGACCAAGTTAATGGAAAGTTGTTGGTTGTCACTCAAAATGGGGCGAATTCGAATAAACCAGGATTATTTAGGTGTAACCTGAATGGAGCATCTTGTACCCATACAGATATATCAGCGGGACAAGGCGGTGCTTCTGGGTGGTACCCTAGTATCGCTTTGGATCAGACCAATGGAAAGTTACTCGTTGTTAGTACGAACCTTGCTAATTCAGGAAAGCCATCTCTTTTTCGTTGTAATCTAGATGGAACATCTTGCACTCATACAGATATATCAGCGGGACAAGGGAGTTATTCGGGCTATTATCCCATTCTTGTCTTAGACTCAGCCAATGGAAAGTTACTTGTTGTTACTACGAACCAAGCTAACTCTAGCAAACCTTCTCTTTTTCGATGCAATTTGGATGGAACATCTTGCACTCATTCAGATATATCAGCGGGACAAGGGGGCAATTCTGGTCAGTATCCTAGTGCTGTTTTGGATCATGCTAGTGGAAAGTTGGTCGTAGTTACTACGAATGGATATAGCAAACCTTCTCTTTTTCGCTGTAATCTGGATGGAACAGCTTGTGCCCATACAGATATATCAGCGGGCCAAGCTAGTAATTCTGGTATGTATCCAAGTATTATTTTAGATTCTGTTAATGGAAAGTTACTCGTTGTTACTACAAACCTAGCTAACTTTAGCACAGTCTCTCTTTTTCGGTGTAATCTAAATGGAACAGGTTGCTCCCATACAGGCTTAACAGCGGGCCAAGCTAGTAATTCTGGTATGTATCCAAGTATTATTTTAGATTCTGTTAACGGAAAGTTACTCGTTGTTACTACGAACTCTGGGAACTCTGCTAAACCTTCACTTTTTCGCAGTAATCTGGATGGAACAGCTTTCACTCATACGGATATATCAGCAGGCCAAGGGAGTAATTCTGGTCTGAATCCAAGTGTTGTTTTAGATTCTGTCAATGGAAAGTTACTCGTTGTTGCTGGGAATGGAGTGGCCTCTGCTAGCAAACCTAGTCTCTTCATCTGGTAATAAAAGGGATAGATATGACCATGAAACAAATAGGAGTTAATAAATACTTTTTAATTGTTTAGTCTTTGTTAGGTTTAAGAAAGGTCTTCAGATTAATTCAAGTTACCCAATGGTTTGTTTATTTCCTGGGATCTCGTTAAACTTTTGTGAGGAGTAATTTAAGATCTTTTGTGCTTTGATTAAATTGCTTAACTCTTGGAACTACTTTGGTGAATATAATTTTCCTAGTTGCTTAAATGTTCGAAATATAATTAACAATTAATAATGGCTTTGTGGTAAAAAATATTAGATTGAGTAGAAGATGTATGGTGAAGGATTTTAAAGACACTGTTATGTGTGTCTGAAATCCATATTTCATTCGCTAAAAAATCGGAGAGAACTTGGGTATCAGGAATTTGGTTATTTGCCTTTGAATCCATCTGCTGTGAGTTATGGGCAGAGTTCTCGTGAAGGGTATGGGTATATGCAGTTTAACGTGCGTTACTGAGAATATAATTACCCCGCCCTGATGTAGGGTGGGGAACTAGACCCGCCACCCAATGACTTCCTTCTATCACAGATCCCACCATCCATCAAACACATGCCCCTTTTCTAAAATTATTCTTCCAACAAGTTCACATTTCTGTAGCTACCACCCATTTCCTTTAAACTAGAAGCTCACATTCAGCGAACCAAACTCATTTCAAGTAACTTAAGTCGCAGACAAGCATCTATCTATAAAAAAGCAAACAAACCTTCCCCCGATTCACAGAATGAACCAGTAGACCATATTTCTTCTTTGACCTAACTATAAATAGGCGGAATCGACATTTCCCTCTTTCCGTATCCCCTTAGTATTAGGTGTTGCTATCGATCCACTGTTTATTTGTTAGTTGCTGCTGCTTTCATAGACGGGCTTACGTTAGGTTGCCAAACCCACCTCCATACACTCACTGCCAAGATTATGTCTCATTACTTGCTACTAACGAATCTCAATTCATATAAAAAAACTCATCTTTCC